>RFIL01000434.1 GCA_003695285.1 Calditrichota bacterium | reverse complement strand
CGCTTGATATTTATATATTTGCCGTAATCGATCCTGCTCAAGGCATCAAAATTGCCCATTGATAAATCGTAACTATTGGGAGAGTATAAAATGGATGCTTTAATCGAAATCTTAGAAACATTACTTACTATCGTCGTACTCGCTACCATTCTGATTTGGGCATTTCGTGGTTCCTATCGCTCTCTCAGGAAAAGTGGTGGGTGTCACATGCATACCAGTAAAAACTGCTCATGCGGGTTACCAAATGAAAATGTTGCTCAGTGCGAGCTTCGGGAATCATTGATTTTTTCAAAAGAAATAAATAAAGCGGCTTCAAAACATATTCACCCATAAGTAGTGTGAAAACAAAACAACATTTGCGGAGGATTGACATGAGTAAACGAGGTTATATCATCGGTATTGTCATCATTGTTGTCACCTTTGGTTTTCTGGTTATGAAAGGGTTGGATAAGTCTATGATGAGTTATGTTGAAGTCTCGCAGATTGTTTCAAACCCAGATGTTGCAGAGCGAGGCGGTGTATTACAGGTCTCTGGAATTGTTCAACCAGGGTCAGTGAAAACCTATGGTGGTGGGAATCTTGAATTTACGATTCAGGATATGAAAAACAGCAGTTTAACCCTGCCTGTCGTGTATCAAGGGATCATTCCTGACAATTTCAAGCCTGGATTACAGGTGGTTGTTCAGGGGCGATATTCCCCTCAAACCGGTAAAATCACCGGTCAAAAAATCCTGGTGAAATGCCCTTCGAAATATGAAGCGGATCCTGAAAAAAACTAATGGTCAAGGAGAAAAACGATGATTGAATTCGGAGAAATTAGTTTGTCGCTGGCATTGGTTTTGAGTCTTTATGCTGTCGTTACCTCTTTTATCAGTTTAAGAAATTCAACTTTTGAGTTCTGGTGGAGTGCCAAAAGGGCTGTCATAAGCAATTTTTTACTATTATCGGTTTCTATCGGAATCCTGGCATATTCACTAGCGATAAAGAATTATTCGCTTAAATATGTTGCAGAACATGTTAGTAACGGTTTACCCACTTTTTATGCTATTTCAGCACTCTGGGCCGGTCAATCGGGCTCACTGTTGCTATGGGCATGGTTGCTTTCCTTATTTACACTGGTGGTTTTATGGCAGAATCGAAATTTTCAATTCCGATTGATTCCTCATGTTATCACAACGCTATCAGCAATATTATTCTTTTTCTTAATCTTATTGGTGTTCATAACCAACCCCTTTGAAAGGATGGCCTTTGCCGTTACTGAAGGTCAGGGACTAAATCCGCTTCTCCAGAACCCCGGTATGATGTTCCATCCACCAACACTCTACCTGGGATATGTCGGGTTTTCAGTACCTTTTGCCTTTGCGATTGCTGCATTGCTCAATCGTAAGTTAGATAGTGAATGGATTGTGTTGACTCGACGATGGACACTTTTTGCCTGGTTGTTTTTAAGTATTGGAATTTTATTGGGTGCTAAATGGGCTTATGTGGAACTGGGATGGGGTGGTTACTGGGGCTGGGATCCCGTGGAAAATGCCTCCCTGATGCCCTGGTTAACCGGAACCGCATTTCTGCATTCCGTTATGATACAGGAAAGAAGAGGGATGCTAAAAATTTGGAATGTCTCATTGATTGTCATTACCTTTTTATTGACGATCTTCGGGACATTTGTGACCCGAAGCGGAATTATTTCCTCCGTCCACTCATTTGGGGCCTCCAGCCTGGGATATGTCTTCTTAGCTTTTTTGGTTTTGTTAATTACCGTCTCGGTTTATTTGATTTTCACTCGTCGAGAAGAGTTGCGAAGCGATTATCACTTCGATTCCTATTTATCCCGGGAATCCAGTTTTCTCTTTAATAATTTAATTCTGGTCGGTTCTGCATTCGCTATATTATGGGGAACTCTCTTCCCCGTCATCTCCGAAGCGGTTCGAGGAGTGAAAATTACTGTAGGCCCACCTTTCTTTAATAGTGTCAATGTGCCCATTGGTATAGTTTTAATCCTGTTAACAGGAGTGGGGCCGTTAATTGCATGGAGAAAAGCAAGCACCCATAATCTGGTTCGTAATTTTCTTTATCCCGGAATTGGCTTCTTTTTAGCCTTGATTATTCTCTGGTTCATCGGGATCCGAGATCTTTATCCATTACTGTCCTTTAGCTTGATTAGCTTTGTACTGACTGGGATTGTAATGGAGTTTTATCGGGGAGTTCGAGCAAGAAAAAGAGTGGAACAAAATATATTCAGGGCTTTCATCAACCTGATACTAAAACATCGAAGACGATATGGTGGATATATCGTACATATAGGTGTCATGCTAATCTTTATAGGGATTACAGGTTCTTCAGCATTTAAAGCGGAAGTGGAAAAAACGCTACGAAATGGCGAAACGATCAATTTGAAAAATTACCAGCTTACCTTTTTAGGGGTGGACTATTATAAAACTGCCAATGCCGAGGTGCTCAATGCCAGTTTTCGAGTGAAAAAAGACAACAAGGATTTAGGTGTCATCACTCCGGCCAAAGAATATCACCCCCTTCAAGATCAAACCATGACCGAAGTTGCCATACTCTCGGATTATCGGGAGGATCTGTATTTAATTCTCGGGGGAGTGGATGATGATGCCGTCTATGTCAAAGCACACATCAATCCTCTGGTCGCCTGGATTTGGTGGGGTGGATATGTCCTGATCATTGGGACTTTAATTGCTATGTGGCCTTCTAAGAAAAGGGAGGCAACCCAATCCCCGGTTCCGAAGAAAACGTTTAATTTAAAGAAAACCGCTACCCCGATTGGAGCATAAGCCAAAGTGAGAGAGGATATCATGAAAACATTCATCCTGTTGACAATCAGCATATTTTTTATTGCCGTTCCAGTTCTGGCAGAAACCCCCACGGTCAGCTCTGTGGAAAAGCATTTGATGTGCACCTGTGGATGCACGATGCCTTTGTATACCTGTGAATGCCAGAAGTCAGAGGAAATGCGGACTGAAATAAAACAAATGATTGAAAGGGGTATGACGCAACAGGAAATTCTGGATAGTTATGTCAGCCGATTTGGAGAAAAAATTCTTTCTGCACCCACAAAGAAAGGATTTAATCTGGTGGCCTGGATACTCCCCTTTCTATCTGTGATTCTGGTTGGAGGTGTATTGATTAAAACCGTAAAACGCTGGAGTCACCCTGAAACGAAACAAGAGAGTGGACCATCTGAGAAGCTGGATCCCAAATATCTGGAACAACTGGAAAACGAATTGAGCCATTTTGAAGAAAAAGGAGAATAACAATGTCTATTGTTCTGGCAATACTTATGAGTGGGCTTATTCTGGGATATGTATTATACCCATTGTTTATGAAAAATAAGTTATCGATCCCTATCCCTTTGGGCAATGGGGATTCCAGTCTGAGATACCTCATGGAAGCAAAAACAGAAGCACTCAGAGCGATTAAAGAAATTGATTTCGAGTATCAACTGGGTAAAATCTCCCGTGAAGATTATGAAGAACTGAAGGGCGAGTATCAACGAAAAGCAGTGGAAGTTTTAAAACAACTGGATGCTCTTCAAAACTCGGAAAATGAAGATGACCCATTAGAAAAAGAGATCAAAAATTATCGTCAAAAGCTTGTTAAATCAGGTTCTCAGTTAGGAAAAATGTATTGCCCACACTGTGGAAAAGAAGTCAAAAGTTCCTATCACTATTGTGTGCACTGTGGAAAACAACTTCATCAAAACTGAGATTGGAGAATCATCATGGAAACCAGAACACACTTTTATCTGTTGTTGCTTCTACCTATCCTGGTTGCTTCAATTTTTGCCGGAACCATTACCGGGACGATTTCCAATGGAACGAAAGGGGCCACTGTACCGGATAACTTAATTATAGAATTAAAAAAATATACCCGTTCTGGGGTGGATGATAGCTTTAATATGCAAACAACGCTTTCCTCCGATGGCTCCTTTGTTTTTAATGATGTACCCGATACAGAAGAAGCCATCTATGTACCGGTTGTTTATTATCAAGGCGTGAAGTATGAAGGCACGGCAGTCCAATTCGAAACGCAACAGCAAGAATCAACCAGTAAAATTGTTATTTACGAACCCACCCAGAGTGATTCGTCTTTGGATATTGCCTATCATCATATGTTACTCAAAGCAGGAGAGGGTTCACTCGAAATTCAAGAAATTTATGTTGTCGAAAATCGGGGTGACCGAACGTTTGTGGGGTCACCTGGAAATTCTGGCAAAAAATTAAGAACTCTGTTTTTCCCGATTCCGGAAAATGCCTCTCAAATTGCTCTTCAGAAGGGATTAATGAGCTGTTGTATAGAGACTGTGGAAAACGGATTTTATGATACAATGGAGATGCTTCCGGGAAGGAAGGAAATAGCCTTTTCCTATCAATTAAAAGCCCCGGATAAAACCCTGACCCTGTCTAAAGAGGCTCCTTTGTTCACCCGTGTGTTTGATGTGATCCCGATTTCCAATCAACTATCTATTGTGGGGGATGGCTTCCAAAAAACCGCTCTGGAAGGCACCCAGTTTTTGCGGTACACAAAAGTTGACATCGCTCCGTCAGAAGAAATTTCATTCGTTGTTGAAGGACTGCCTGGGGCACCGGTGCAATTGCGTTACTGGTTCTTATTCGCAGGCATAATCTTCACAGGTAGCGCCATTGCTTTTCTTTATTTTCGACGGAGAAAACTCGGCACTCCGAATCCCGCTCAAGAAACAAGTCTATCCGGAGAATTAATATCCAAAGAGCGAGAACAACTTTTAGAAGAAATTGCAAAGTTGGATGTTGCTCATGAGGCCGGAGAGCTGGAAGAGAGTGAATATCGGTTACGAAGGAATGAATTAAAATCTCTTTTGAATTTAAAATCACAGATAAGCTCAAAGGAACATGTATAATATTTGAACTGAAGCAGATAACCAGGAAGGAGTTAGACCATGAATAAGAATATTGATCCCGTCTGTGGAAAACGGATAAATGTCAATAAAGCTCACATCGTCATTCATTTTGAGGGTGAAGATTATCTTTTATGTTGTCCTCAATGCCAGAAAGAATTTGAAACTCAACCCCGGAAATATGCCAGGAAGAAACAAAAAAATAAAGGGAGGTGATTTTATGGTAAAGGATTTAGTTTGCGGCATGATGGTGGATAAAGCTTCTCCACCCGCCAAAACCAATTATAAGGGCAAAGAGTATTATTTTTGCAGTAAACATTGTAAAGAAGAGTTTGAGAAAAATCCGGAACAATATCTTAAAAAAAATGAAGAAGGAGCCGGTGAAGAAAATTCCTGAGGAATAAATGATAGGGAGAATGAGATGAGTAAACATGTGTGTGGAACATGTGGGAATAAAATTGATGTGGATGCCCGGTTTTGTCCTCATTGTGGAAGTAAAAATATTGTTAATGAAAATTTATGTCCGAACTGTCACTATGAAAATGAAGCGGATGCCCGTTTCTGTGTCTCCTGCGGTAAACCCTTAACACCTGGAGCAAAAAAGAGCAAGAAGCATTCTTCCCATAAACCCGGCAAAGGCAAAGCTAAAGCCCGTGCTCCAGTCTCCTCGCGCAAGGAACAAAGTCCGCTTTCTTTTCCCATCATTCTGGCAGGTTTAATTTTAATCGGAGCGGTTGCCGTTTATTTTACATCGAACCGGGGTGCGAGAACTAGCAGTGGGAAGATAATGTATGAGCAACCCACATCTAATGTTGCATTAGAAAATAATGTTGTCGATATTGCCTCCCAATTTTCCTGTGCTTGTGGAAGTTGTGGGGAAGAATCATTGGAGAAATGCCTTTGCCCAACCGCTCAAAAAGAACGTCAGATGATCAGGGAATTGTTACAGCAAGGTAAAGACAAAAAACAGGTGATAGCCATGGTTAATGAAGTTTATGGTCACTTAAAAACAAATGTGAATTTTCCTTAAGCAGATGGTTGACGTATTTATTTAAACCCTTAAACTAAACTGGAGGTAGTTATGAAGAAGTTGTTTGTTGTTGTTTTATTAATATTCTCTATGGCTTTGTTAGCCTGTGGAGGTAATGCCGGTGAAAAATCTGTTGCTAAATCAAATGAATTTCAACAGCAATTTTCAACGGTCTTGAAGAGCTATTTTGAATTAAAAGATGCCCTCGTTGCTTCCGATGC
The DNA here is from genome assembly GCA_003695285.1 of Calditrichota bacterium. Lineage (GTDB taxonomy): Bacteria > Calditrichota > Calditrichia > RBG-13-44-9 > J075 > J075. The sequence goes on along the minus strand of RFIL01000434.1, from coordinate 4,042 downwards.
AACTCTGGCTGCCAATAAGGCAAAGGCTCTTAAAGATGCTGTCGCATCCGTTTCATCAGCTTCTCTGAGTACAGAAGCTCAGTCTCTCTGGAAGAATATTTCTGCCACGCTCGTGGCTGCTGCTGATGAATTAGTAGCGGCTGCTGATTTAAATGCTCAACGGGCGGCATTTCAGAAAATATCGGATGGTTTGATAAACAGTGCCAAACAACTGAATGCTGTTTCCACCACCGTTTATGTACAGCATTGCCCCATGGCTCTGGATAACCAGGGTGGGGATTGGTTGAGCGACCAAAAAGAAATTTTCAATCCCTATTTCGGAGAAGGGATGATGTATCATTGCGGAACCGTTAAAGAAACGCTGGCAGCAAAATAATTATTTTTTTCAGACACATGGTTAAATGAGTGAAAAGCTCATTGGAGATGAGAAAGCCCTCCCGATGGTGGAGGGCTTTTCATTTAGCTGTGTGGGGTGAGGGGATTTTGAAAAAATGTAATTTTACCAACTTGTCACGAGCCACTTCTTGCCCTAAATTCATAAAAAAAATTCATCCGAATTAAATTAAGCACCAGGAGGATGGTATGACTTTCCTGTTGAGAATATCCATTTTACTATTGATAGGATTTAACCTGGTTGAGGCAAAAGAATTTGTTATTGATACAACGAAGGCAAATACAGCCATTTTTTTCGGCAAAATTACTCTGGGAACTCTTAGTGGAGAAACTTCCCGTATTGCGGGGTATGTACGCTGGAACAATGATGATACCACCCGGGGTGAGGTTCTGGTGAGGGTCGATCTCGGTTCCCTGGATACCGGGATTGGGTTGCGAAATAAACACATGAGAGAAAAATATCTGGAAACCGATAAATTCCCTTTTGCCGAATTTCGGGGCAGAATAAACGATTGGAAATCTTCATCAAATGGTCTGGATAAGGTTCGGGTAAAGGGAACAATGAAGATCCATGGGATTGAAAAACCTTTTGAGCAAGTCGTTACAGTGGTTAAAAGGGAAAATGGATTGCGAGTATCGACATTGTTTAAATTAAACATTCTGGATTTCAATATTCAACAACCCCGGTATTTGGTGGTTTCCATGAATCCGGAGGTAACCGTGAGAGCCGTTTTTTACCTTAAAGAAAAATAAAATATTTTGCATTCCTACCTTTCCGTCCTCCTGAAAATGCTTCGGATTATCTTTTAACTTCGTGCCATCGTAACTCATTTTTCGCCTTTTCAATTCACAAAATTCATAGTAAATCCTGGAAGAATATATTATATTGGTAAGCTATAGGACAAAAATATAGGACTCCGATTTCTATGAAAAAAACACTCTGGATTGTTTTGTTTTACGCTGGGGCTTTATTTGCCCAGAATGAATTGCTCCCCCTTCAAAAACAAATTTATTTTGCTCGAGATCAGGTGCTTCCGGCTCTGGTTCATGTAGAACCGATCAAAAAGGTATATTCTTATGGAGAAAAGCAACATGCTCTGGTCACCGGCAGTGGAGTTATTTTTTCTCCCGACGGATATGTCTTAACCAATCATCACGTTGCTGGTGATGCTGAGAAAGTGTGGTGTACGCTCTCCAATAAAAAACGCATTACCGCAACAGTAGTAGGTAGTGATCCTTCCACAGATATTGCGGTACTCCGTTTGAGTCTGGAAGACCTTGATGAACCCAGTGTTCCCTATGCTCGTCTGGGGAATTCTGATAGCTTAATTGTGGGTGAGATCGTTCTGGCTATGGGGAGTCCATTAGGATTGTCCCGTTCCATATCGATGGGGGTGATCAGTTCCATCGATAGATATTTTGCCAGTAATGGGAGTATGCTTTCACCCTATAATTTATGGATTCAAACAGATGCCGCCATCAATCCTGGCAACAGCGGCGGACCTTTGATCAATTTGCAGGGGGAAGTCATCGGAATCAATGCCCGGGCGGTGTTTCTGGCCGAAAATCTGGGCTTTGCCATTCCCATTAATCTGGCCAAGGAAGTCGCTGAAAAAATCATAAAAGGAAGCACCATCAAGCGCTCCTGGTTGGGAATGGAACTACGTGAATTAAAAGACTTCAGAGAGTATCTGGGGCGAATGGATTTTCAGGGCGTTTTAATTACTCATGTTGAAGCCAATTCACCCGCCAGTAAGGCCGGAATCCGGCCCGGTGATGTTCTGCAGAGAATTAACAACATCCCCATCCATGCATCATATGAAGAAGATTTACCGGCGATTCGAAAAACCATTGCCGGCTTACCCATTGGTGAAAGAATCACTCTTCACATCTGGAGAAATGGGAAACAGATGGTTTTTGAAACCGAAACCATCGAAGAGCCCTTTATCGAGGAACCCGAATTTGAAGTAAAAGCATGGGGGATTGTGGTGAAAGGGTTAACCTGGTCGATTTATCAATCTCAAATGTTACCGGATTATGAAGGAGTATATATCACCAGTGTAAAACCAGGGGGAGCCGCTGAGTTAGCCCAGCTTCAGGAAGGAGATGTGATTCGAAAAATTAATGGACAGCCGGTTAAAAATCTGAAAATTTTTCGAGAACTTTATAATGAGTTGCTCGATAGGAAAGAAGCGATATTTCTGGAACTTATCCGTTATGGATATCCCTATTTTGCCGTAATTCAACCTCAGCTAACACCCTGACAATCTTTTGATGAGGATTCAATGAAGCAATTTAAATTTTTTTACTCCCTGATTTTGGGGCTGATTTTTCTTCCGGTTGCTGCGCAAACCCCTCAAAATATTTTTGAGGATTATTCCGGAAAAATTTGTCTGGTACAGTATTACAAAAATGTCTCCAGCCAGTCACAGATTGGTTCCTATATTAAAATTAAGCAATATCGGATTGGTATTATTGTCAGTCCCGATGGGTTGATAATGGTCAACAGCGATGTCTATCCCCTTTCACTGGACATCATTTCCGGAGAAGGTGCTTCCTTTTCCTCAGGTGAACCAACGGATTTCAAGGTTAAAATAGGTAAGGAAAAGGAATACAAAGCCCGGTTTATCGGAAAAGATGATCTTTCCCAGGTGGCTTTCTTAAAAATTAGCGATGATTTAAGTGAGCCTCTTCCCTTTGTGGAATTTTCTCCAACCGATGAAGTGAATGTAGGAGATTCCATATTTCTTCTGGAATTATTGAATGAATCCTATCAGTTTCAACCCTTGTTTACCCAGCTTCAGGTAAATGCCATCATCCCCAACCCTCGGAAAAAATTTGTGGTGAACAATTATGTTCCGGCCCTGTCCGCAGGGGGATTAGTGATAGATGAACAAGGAAAGGCGATCGGAATAACGCTTCGTACTGAAATTTCTTTTGATTTTATGACTCCTTCGGATTTCGAAGATTTTCAGAAGGAATACCTGGAGATTGCTCCCTCGGAATGGTTCACCAGACTGATTGAACATCCCCCGGTGCTGCAAAAAACACGCTATCAGGGGAAAGCGTGGTTGGGGATCGGGATGCAGGCATTGACGGAAGCCTTAAAAGAATACTGGAAGCTACCGGTGGAAGGTGGCGTGGTTGTGGATCGGGTGTATCCCAATTCCCCGGCTCAGAAGGCGGGGCTTAAGATTCAGGATGTAATTGTGGCATTCAACGAACAACCCTTACGGATTCGCAAAGATGAAGAGTTAAATCAATTTCGTGAGTTGATCACCCGTACTGATCCGGAAACGAAGGTCCAATTAACCATTTACCGGGCCGGGAAGAAGATGGTCAAAGAAGTGCAGTTGAAGTCTGCTCCCCCGGCAATTGACCTGGCTCCTAAATTGCAATTGTCAAAGTTGGGGATCGAAGTACGAGAAGTGACCTATGATGTGCGTGTCGACTACAATTTTCCGGAAGGCACTTCCGGAGTTTATGTATATCAGGTGGACCCCGCATCTCCGGCGGGTATGGGAGGATTGGAGGTTGGTAGTGTCATTACTCATGTGAATGGGAAAAAAGTTAGCCATCTAAGCGATTTTCAAAAAGTGGTGAATGAGGCGCTCCAAAGTGGGAATGAAAAAATTATGTTTCAGGTACT
>RFIL01000064.1 GCA_003695285.1 Calditrichota bacterium | reverse complement strand
GCGGAATTACCGGTGGACACCACCTTCCCCTTTATCCATCTCAATCGCAAATTCATGCATCTGGGGTTTCATATTTATGATGTGGGTTTTCAATCTCCCAATGTAGAGGCAGCCAAACCCATGGTGTATACCACCGCTTTATTGTTGATTTTCATTGTATTAATCCTTAACATGATGGCGATTTATTTCCGCAATCGATTGCGCAAAAAGTTTAAAACCGCCACTTTTTAAGAAACAGGAAACAAAAAATTAAAAGGTTGTCTATGGAACAGGATCGAATGAGTGTCACTCTACAGGAAAGTATGGAAGAAACCGCACCGCTTTCTTCAGCTCTGGTGCAGGAAAATATCGCCATTGAGACCCGAGAGCTCAATTTTTATTATTCAGAAGAAAGCCATGCACTAAAAAATATCAATTTAATTATCCCCACTAACAAGGTAACCGCCTTTATCGGGCCCTCCGGTTGCGGAAAGTCCACCCTGTTGAGATGTTTTAATCGGATGAACGATCTCATACCCGGTGCTTATCTCACAGGTAAAGTGTATATTGAAGGTGAGGATATTTATAACAACGGTATCCGCCTGGAGGAATTACGTAAAAAAGTGGGGATGGTGTTTCAAAAATCCAATCCATTCCCCATGTCCATCTGGGAAAATGTTGCCTTTGGTCCCCGGGTGAACGGCATTTCTAAAAAATCTGAACTGGATGAAATTGTCGAGTTTGCTCTAAAGCAAGCAGATTTATGGAAAGAAGTAAAAGATCGTCTTCAGACTTCGGCGCTGGATCTGTCTGGTGGACAACAACAAAGATTATGCATTGCCAGAGCACTGGCTAACAAACCGGATATTATTTTAATGGATGAACCTGCTTCAGCATTGGACCCCATTTCTACCGGCAAAATTGAAGAAACCATTCTGGAGTTGAAAGAACAATATACTATTGTCATTGTGACCCATAACATGCAACAGGCCGCCCGTATTTCTGATTATACCGCATTTATGATGATGGGCGAATTGATTGAAGTTAATACCACTAAAAAGATTTTTACCAATCCTGACAAACAATTAACGGAAGATTATATAACCGGTCGATTTGGATAAAAATAAAACTGACAGAAAAAGGGAAGATTCATGAAAGAAAAATTTCATTTACTCCTGGAAAATATAAAAAAAGAACTGATATATCTTGCCACCGAAGTAGAACATAATATCCGGCAATCGATGAAAGCGTTACAGAAAATGGATGTGGAGTTAGCAAAACAGGTGATCGCATCCGATGAAGACATCGACAGGCTGGAGGTGAAAATTGAGGACCAGATTCTCACGCTTCTGGCACTTCAGCAACCGGTGGCCATCGATTTGAGATTTATCGTGGGTGGTTTAAAAATGAACAACGACCTGGAACGTATCGGTGATCATTCGGTAAATATTGCTCGTACGGTATTGGAAATGGCAGGGAAACCTCCATTACCCACCTATAAACAACTTCCGCAAATGTCCGAGCTTGCCTGTAAGATGCTACACGACGCGGTAACTTCTTTTATCCATGTTGACCCGGATCTGGCCAGAGATGTATGCAGGATGGATAATCAGGTGGATGAATTTTATGACAAAATCGTAAAAGAAACCATTGCTTTGTTAAAAAAGGACCCTGATAAACTGGATCAGGGTTTTCTGGTAGCCAGAATTGCCCGTTCATTGGAACGTGTCGGCGATTTAGCCACCAATATTGGTGAAGATGTGGTATTTATGAAAGAGGCAAAAATTATTCGCCATCATTTTGCTGAATAGTTGCCCATTGCTCAATCCCTTTTAACAGGGTATCCCAGGCTAATAATACACACTTTATTCTTACTGGGTATTTTATGGTATGTCGAAAAATGCCATAGTCACCCAGTTCATCAAATACATCAAGGTTCTCATTTTCCAACAAAGCCGCTCTGATCTGACCCGTCAGTCGCTTTACTTCAAAAACTGATTTCAGTTTTACCAGTTCCGTCATGAGAGAACCGGAGGCCATATTCAGTGCACATCCGCGTGCCCGAAAGCGAATATCCTGAATAATTCCCGAGGTATCGATCAACAGGGTGATTTTCATCTCATCCCCACAGATGGGATTGGAGTCCTCCGCTACTACGGTGGGGGAGGTTAACTCACCGAAGTTCTGCGGATGCCGGTTGTGCTGTAAAATGATTTTTTGATATAATTCTTTCAGTTTATCCATCGACTAAAACCCAGAGATATTCTCCTTCAATCTTCACCGGAAATGTTTTTAATGGCGAAAACGCAGGAGGGGAGAGATTCTTTCCACTCTTCAAATCAAACAATGCTTTATGTTTGGGGCATTGAACCTGACATGGTTCTACCAGAACTCCACCAGATAGACGAGCATCGTCATGGGAGCATTCGTCCAATAGAGCAAAAAATCCTTGTTCGGTTTTGAAGACAACAATGGGTTCACCATCATATTCAAAGGTGAATCGATCTTCGGTAAATCCTTCCAGGGGGATGACTTTAATCCATTTTCCTCTCATAGCACAAAAAGGTCGTCTGTTATTCCAAAATTTAATGACAAAAGACCAGCACCGTTTTAAAATAAAAAACGGGCATAAATTCATCATCATGCCCGCTTTTTTATGTTTTAATGCCTTATGCCGTCATCCATTAAATCGCGGAATTTTGGAACCACATGTTCTGGCATGGACCAATTGAGCATATTGTTCCGGGGTAATAGACGGCCCTTCTTTACTACAGAATTGATCAAATGCCTGAATTAAAATTTGAGCAATTTCCTCAGCTGAACGGCCTTCGATCTGAAATCGAGGCAGCACAAACTGCACCTCTCCATTTTTGAACAAAGCAATAAAGGGAGAGGACGGTGGGAATTGCCCCAGATATTTTTCACGAATGTATTGGGTGGCCAATTTATCCTGTCCGGCAAACACCGTCACCAATCGATCGGGGATGACCTTATGTTGTAAGGCTTCGCATACTCCCGGTCGAGCACTTCCGGCTGCACAACCACACACTGAATTAATGACCAATAACACGGTCTTATCATCTTTGGCACCGATGGCTTCGTCCACGGCTTCCGGGGTGAGGATTTCTTCAAACCCCACTGCGATTAATTCATCGCGCATCGGTTGAACTGCCACCGGATCATAAGTCGGCTGTTGCCACATGGGTATATCACTCATTTCTATATCCTCTTCGTTTTGATCTATCTTTTTAACAGTTAATAATTCTAGAGTAATCTTCTGATTTATAGGAAACCTAATTCCAATTTTGCTGCTTCACTCATCATATCCGGATTCCAGGGGGGATCCCAGACCACTTCCACTTTAACATCTTTTACCCCTTCAACTTTTCGAACTCGCATTTCCACATCACCAGGCAATGTTCCTGCGACAGGACAGGCGGGGGAAGTCAACGTCATCCGAATCAAAACTTCATTGTTATCATTGATATGAATATCGTAAATCAACCCCAGTTCCCAGATATCCACTGGTATCTCAGGGTCATAGCAGGTCTTGATTCTTTCAATAATTTTGTTACGTAATTCTTGTTTATCTGATGTGCCATTCATCATCAAACATCCTTTGTCTTCAAAATTCTAAGTTTATCTGTTAATGGTATAATGCTATTCCGTAGATATCGGTTCCTGTTTTTCCTTAAGGGCGGCAATTAAAGTATGCCAGGCCAGACTGGCGCATTTAATGCGGCTCGGAAATTCCCGAACCCCGGCGAAAACCGCCAGCTTGTCAAGCTCTTCCAGATTAACTTCCGCCTGAGGAGACTGGGTTACCAGGTCATGAAACCTTTTGAACAACTCTTCTGCTTCCTGAACCGTTTTCCCTTTGACCAGGGTGGTCATCACAGAAGCAGATGCTCGAGAAATAGCGCAGCCGCTCCCGGTAAACTTGATATCTTCCACCAATCCGTCCTTTACCTTCAGAAATACTTTAATCCGGTCGCCGCAAAGAGGATTATACCCTTCTGAGGAGTGATTCGCATCAGGTAATTCGCCAAAGTTTTTAGGATTTTTGTTGTGGTCCAGAATGATTTCTTGATAAAGTTCTCGTAATTCATCCATTAGCTAAACACCTTGATAATTTTATGGAGTCCACGAACTAAGGCATCAAAGTCTTCTTTTTTATTATACATGGCAATAGAGGCTCTGGAGGTGGCCGGTACGTTAAAATGATCCATAACCGGTTGTGTGCAATGATGGCCGGTACGAATGGCGACTCCTTCCCGATCCAGAAAGGTTCCAATGTCGTGAGGATGTACCCCATCCACAACAAAAGAAATCACCCCGGCTTTTTTCTGAGCAGTACCAATAAATCGAATTTGTTTGATTTCAGAAAGCACATTCATCCCATATTGTAATACTTCTGTCTCATGAGCACCGATCCACTCATACCCGATATTTTCCACATATTCCAGAGCAGTTCCCAATCCAATAACGCCAGCAATATTGGGGGTTCCGGCTTCAAATCGATAGGGCAGATCATTATAAATGGTGCGTTCGAAGGTGACGGATTTGATCATGTCTCCCCCACCCCGAAACGGATTCATGGTTTCCAGAATTTCTTCTCTGGCATATAAAACGCCAACACCGGTTGGGCCAAAAATTTTATGCCCGGAAAAAACAAAAAAATCACACCCCAACTCCTGGACATCGATGCGATAATGAGAGACGGCCTGCGCGCCATCTACCAGCACCGGGATGTCATGTTCATGGGCAGATTGTATAATTTCTTTAATCGGATTTACTGTTCCCAATGAATTGGAGACATAGACGACGGCTACCAATTTAGTTCTGGAATTTATGAGATTCCGAAACTGATCGAGGTCCAACTCCCCGTTGTCATTCATAGGGATAACACGCAAACGGGCTCCGGTTTCTTCACATAATATCTGCCATGGAACAATGTTTGAATGGTGTTCCATCTCGGAGATGATGATCTCATCACCTTCCTTAATGAACTTTCTCCCAAAGGCATGGGCCACCAGATTGATGCCATCGGTGGTACCATAGGTAAAAACAATCTCTTTGAGAGAGCGTGCATTGAGAAACCGTCGAACAATTTCCCGGGAATGTTCATACTTCTGCGTTGCCAACTCACTCAAATAATACACCCCGCGATGGATATTGGCATTTTCCGCTGTATAATATTGCTGGATGGTCTCAATAACCTGCAAGGGTTTTTGGGTTGAGGCAGCGTTATCCAGAAAAACCAGGGGTTTACCATACACCTTGCGTTGAAGGATGGGAAAGTCCTGTTTTATTTTATCGACATCCAGAGCTCCAATCTCCGGAATCTCAGTGTTTGATCCTTCTAAAGTGTTTTGTATTCCCATCGCCTGTACCGTTTTTTAAAGTTGTTCGAACCGCTCCGGTAAAATTGCTTCTAATTTTTCCCGAACGGACGATATAGAAATATTTTCAAATATATCGATAGCAAACGCGTGCTGCAAAATGGAATATGCTTTTTGTTCCGGTATCCCCCTCGCCCGCAGGTAAAACAATGCTTCCGGGTCCAGTTGACCCACCGTAGCGCCATGACTGCATTTAACATCGTCAGCATATATTTCCAGTTCCGGTTTACTATTGACCGTTGCATCATCAGAAAGGAGCAGCGCTTTATTGGATTGATAGGCATTGGTTTTCTGGGCATGAGGACGAACCATCACCTTTCCGTTGAAAACTCCGGTTGCCCGGCCGCCCAGGATTCCGCGATAGGTCTCATTGCTCTCACAATTGGGTTGTGCATGATCAATGAGCGTATGATTATCCACATGCTGACGATCACCGGCAAGGTAGAATCCATACAAATGGGATTCACTGTAGGGGGCATTTAACACAATATTAATGTTGTTGCGTGCTAGCCCACCCCCCATATCGATGTTTGTGAGAGTATAAACACTTTTTTCAATATGCTCTGCCTGAACTGTGGCAATATGAAAAGCGTTCCGGCTCTCATCCTGAATCTTGACATGCTCGACACGGGCGTCTTCATGCAGGATTACCTCTGTCACCAGATTGGTAAAATAAGTTTTTTCAGTTAAAGAATGATAGCTTTCGACAATTTTCACTTCTGAATTTCGTTCCGCCACAATCAGGTGATGAGGACTACAAAAACGGTCCGGGGATTTCGTGGTGTTAACATGCATGATATGGATGGGCTGCTCCTCGATAAACCCTTCAGGAAGATAAATAAATGCACCATCTGTTATAAAGGCTATGTTTAACGCCGGGAAGGTTTGGTTTTGATAGTCAAGATATTTCCCCAGGTATTGCTCGACCAGGGAAGGATGCTCAACCATTGCCGTTTTTAAGGATGTGACAATCAATTTTCCATTTTCCACCTGAAAAGTTGAGAGGTGGGGAGTAAAGTGACCATTTACAAAAACCAACACTCTCTCTTCCAGATTGGGAAAGGTAAAAGGGGCCAGATCCTTTTTCTCCGGGATATCCGTCACATCTGCCAGTTGAAACTCATGTTTCACAAATTGTTTAAGAGAAGTATATTTCCAATCTTCATTTTTTCGACCGGGAAAACCCAGCTCCCGAAATCGCTGGATAGCTTCATTCCGCAACTTCCAAAACGGCCGAGCCTTGTTTCCATTCAAATTTGTGCTAAACTCATTGAACAAGTTTACATACCAGTTCGTGATGTCTGTATGTTCTGCTATTACTGTATTCATATTTTTTCCTGAAAGTTAAGACATTTAATCTTCAATTTAAAATTAGGAAGTTGGGGTAGACTCTTCTTTTTTGATCCAGTCATACCCATGTTCTTCCAGATGGAGTGCCAATTCTTTATCGCCCGACTCTACCACCTTACCGTCAGCAAAGACATGAACGAAATCAGGGACAATATAATTCAACAAGCGCTGATAGTGGGTGATAATCAGAAAAGCACGCTCCGGGCTTCTCATAACGTTGACACCATTGGCCACAATCTTTAAGGCGTCGATATCCAGACCGGAATCGGTTTCATCCATGATAGCCAGCTTGGGTTCCAAAACAGCCATCTGGAAAATTTCATTCCTTTTTTTCTCACCGCCGGAAAATCCCTCATTGATGGAGCGACTGAGAAATTTCTCATCCATTTGAACCAGTTTTAATTTTTCTTTTACCAGTTTCAGAAAATCCATGGCATCCAGTTTTTCCAGACCCCGATATTCACGGATCTCATTCAGAGCGGTTTTCAGAAAATTGGCGTTACTAACTCCGGGTATTTCCACCGGATATTGAAAAGCCAGAAAAACACCTTCCCGCGCCCGTTCTTCCGGTGACATTTCCAGCAGATTTTTACCTTCAAACCAGATCTCACCGGAGTCAATTTCGTAT
>RFIL01000009.1 GCA_003695285.1 Calditrichota bacterium | reverse complement strand
TGGCAGGAATTTGCCCGATGGGTCCCCGATAAAATCGAAACAGTGTTGTTACCAACCGGCACCCTGGAACCGCATGGGGTTATCCCCAATGGTTCCGACAATCTGGCTCCTGAAGCAATGAGTCGTGCCATCGCCAAACAAGTGAACGCATTGATCGCTCCAACCCTCAATTATGGCGTCACCGGCTCCATGAAAGCATTTCCCGGAGCCTTTGCCATCAGTGAAGAGGCTTATCGGAAATTTGTGGGAGATATTTTGAAAGGATTGGCGGAAAACAAATTTAAAAATATCATCATCCTCAATGGACATGGGGGGCCCCAAACCGCCATTTTGAAGAGCCTCGCCAGTGAATTCTCTGAAAAATATCGGGTGAGAATCCTGGTCATTAACTGGTGGAGTCTGGTCGCTGAGGAAACTCAGGAAGTGTTTGGGGAAAATGGTGGCCATGCCGGGAATAATGAAACGGCATACATCCAGGCCATTGTTCCGAAACATGTACATCCTGAATGGTACTCTCGTGAGATGGCAACCCCATATCCTCAGGGAAGTTCCTGGTATGCGGTTCCGTTTCCCTCCTCTATTGGTCTCTACGAGGAGGGGCAGGGATATCCCACATTTGATAAAAAACAAGCACAGGAGTATTTTCAAAAAGTTAACCATCGGGTGGCAGGTTTAATTGAGGAAATCATTTCCAAATGGGATAAAGCCCGATTATACCGCTAACCTGAAGGTGATTTCAGGTGAGGGTCTATTTGAGATATCCTGGATGGGCAAGCGATACCCAAACCACCAAACGCCATTTCCAAAAAAGGATGGCGAAAATGGAGAATCGCCTTGTAAAGTGATGTTCGGTAGTTTTACTCACAGAGAACACCAAGATAAGGGAGAGGAGATATTCTTTATTATCAGGCTTCCCTTTGGTGAAAATCTGATTTCTCAGTGTGATCTCTGTGGTTTAAATAAGCTTAAGAGAGGGTATTAATTCTGTAAAGGGAGCCTGTCCCAAAATACGAATAACAAAATTCCAATACCGGAGGTTTTCTAATGAAAAACATTGACGCAGCCCTCCATACTCGGGGGGAATCTCAATATGTTTCTGATCTACCCAAACCGGCCGGGTTGCTTTATGCGGCAGTCTTTGCCTCACCGGTAGCGCATGGGGAAATAGTGAATATAGACCTGAAGAAAGCTCGTCAACATTCGGGTGTAATTGCCATATTCACCGCCCGGGATATCCCGGGAGAAAACCAAATTGGTCCCCTAATCCCTGATGAACCCTTACTGGCGGACTCGATGGTTCACTACATTGGTCAACCGGTAGCCATAGTTGTGGCAGTCTCACCAGAGGCCGCTCGTAAAGCAGTTAAAAGCATCCAAATGGAAGTAAAAGAACTTGAGGTAATTGTTGATCCACGTGCAGCCTTTCAAAAAGGAGAGATTATCGGATCACCGCGTACATTTGAACTGGGTGATGTTGATTCTACCTGGGACGTTTGTGATGTGATCGTTGAAGGTAAATGTGAGGTTGGAGGACAGGAGCATGTGTATCTGGAAACTCAAGCGGTGAGGGCAATCCCGACCGAAGCTGGTACCATGACCCTGTATTCATCAACCCAGAGTCCCCATGCCGTACAGAGAACCGTGGCAAAAATTCTGGGAATTCCCAGCCATCGGATAACCGTGGATGTTAAACGGTTGGGTGGAGGTTTTGGAGGGAAAGAAGATCAGGCAACCCCCTGGGCATGCCTGGCTGCATTAGCGGCATGGCATCTTCAAAAACCGGTGGAATTGGTCTTAAATCGCCATGAAGATATCCTAATGACCGGCAAACGTCACCCGTATTCCTCGGATTTTAAAATCGGTTTAAAAAAGGACGGCACCATCCTGGCCTACGAAGTCAGACATTATCAAAATGCCGGTGCCTCAGCAGATCTTTCTCCGGCAATTCTGGAACGAACCCTCTTTCATAGCACCAATGCTTATTTTATTCCCAATGCCCGTATTTTTGCTGTCTCCTGCCGTACCAATCTACCCCCCTTTACTGCCTTTCGAGGGTTTGGAGGACCTCAGGGCATGTTTGTTATGGAATGTGCCATCGCAAAAGCGGCCGAAGTTCTTAATATTCCCAGAGAAGAAATCCAGCGGAAAAATTTACTGAAGGAGGGGGATGAATTCCCCTATGGACAGAAAGCTGAAGCAGCTCGTGCAGAGGTTACCTGGGATAAAGCCGTCAAGACATATGATCTATCTGCCATTAAACAACGAATTGATAAATTCAATCAAACTCATTTTGAGGTGAAAAAAGGGTATGCCCTCATGCCCATCTGTTTCGGTATTTCCTTCACTGCCACGCATCTCAATCAGGGGAGTGCTCTGGTGCATGTATATACAGATGGCAGTGTCAGCATCACCACCGGTGGTGTGGAGATGGGACAGGGGTTTTCTACAAAGGTTGTGGAACTGGCCGTCAAAACTTTAGGTATCTCTCCGGAGCGCATCAGGGTAGAAAGCACCAACACCACTCGCATTGCCAACATGTCTCCCAGTGCTGCAAGTGCCACGACAGACCTTTGCGGTGGAGCAACCATCCGTGCAATCGAGCAAATATTGTCCCGTCTGAAACGATTTACCGCTGAACAGTTATCGCTGGAAAAACCGGATGAAATTACCATTCAAAATGAACAAGTGTTATACCAGGGGAAACCGACTGGATGGGATTGGAAAGAACTGATTCAACGCGCCTATATGGCACGAGTTTCACTTTCTGCACACGATTTCTGGGCTCCTCCCGGAATATATTTTGACCGTACTACCGAAAAAGGGCATCCCTTCAATTATCATGTCTATGGCACAGCTATCATTGAAGTAACCCTGGATTGTTTACGAGGCATTTACCAGATTGACAGTGTTCACCTGGTACACGATCTGGGGAGACCGGTAAATAAATTGGTAGATATCGGTCAAATTGAAGGAGGGTTAGCCCAGGGACTGGGATGGATGACTGTTGAAGACTTACAGTTTGATGAAAAGGGAAGACTCCTGTCCAATGCCCTCGCCAGTTATAAGCTACCGGAAGTTTATTTTACCCCGGAAAAAATCGATATCACCCTTCTGGAAAAAGCAGATAATCCCCGAGGACCTTATGGCTCTAAAGCGGTTGGTGAACCACCATTGATGTATGGTATTGGAGTTTATTTCGCGCTTCGATATGCTATGCGGGCTTTTGCTCCTGATAAAGATTTCCCGTTTCAAGCCCCTCTCACTCCGGAAAGGGTGCTGATCAACCTCTACGGTGACACCAAATCATCCAGCATCAGTGTTAAACCCCAGTCAGAAGAGAAAGAGGTTCAACCGGTGAGTGGGAAATAATTTGCGTAGTGTTTTAAATCTTTTATCAACAGGCTAAGACAGGTATTTTATGCCTAAAATTATTCACATGGAGCTAAAACGCGGACGTCCGGAAAGATTCATCGTTCATTGGGACAATGGTGACATCACCCCTTTTAGTCCGGATACGGTCTTGCGTTATCAGTTTTCTATTGACAGAGAATTTGATGAAGAGGAGCTAAAGCCGATCTTTTTCGAAGATGAAGTGCGAAGAGCCAAAGATCAAATTCTTCGCTATTTGGCGGTACGTCCCCATAGCCGAAGTGAATTGTTCTCCAAAACAATTCGGAAGGGGTATCCCCCGGAAGCAATCGATCAGGCACTAAATGACCTGGAACAAGTGAAGTTAATCGATGACCGACAATTCGCTGAACAATTTATTCGCACGGAAATGTTACTGCGCCCCTCCAGCAAACGACTGTTACGTGAAAAGCTCCTCAGTCGAGGTGTTAAAAGAGAATTGGTGGAAGAACTCTTAGAAACCCTCTGCCCACCCCAATCCCAGGAAGAAGCCCTCCTCTATTTAATACAGAAATTCTGGAAAGCGAATCAACGCTATCAAACAAAAAAGCGGCTGGAAAAATTAATCCGATACTTACAGGGTAAAGGATTTGATTGGGATTTGATTCAATGGGGAATCCAGGAATTGAATTTGAGAGAAGAAGAATAAAGATGTTACTCTCCTTCAGCATCGTTCGGGGTAAAATTAAGCAAATACTGTTGAACCTGGGCGTACACCTCCGGAAGTGGCTTTGCCCTTTCTTCCGAGATCCGTTTACATTCTTCATACTCTGGCAAGATCCGCTTTCTTCCATTGTAAAGAACCTCTTTAACCTTCATTTTTCCCCAGGGGGAATCAATTTCTTTTATCGTCCGTGGTAAACATTCTCGTTGAAGGGGATGATATCGGAAGCCAATGGTAGAACTCTCGGTGAACAGTATATTCCGGATGGCAGGCAACTTTTCCTTTGCACAAAGTATGTTCAACAGGACTCCCGGGCGACCTTTTTTCATTAACACTTGAGAAAGAGAGACATCCAGCGCCCCACCTTGCAACAATTTTTCCATCAAGTAGGGATGCCATTCCGGATTCATATCGTCTATATTCACGCTTATCTCCAGAACAGTCTCTTTCTGGACGGTATCCGAAAGGGTTCCAACCCAGATGCGAAGCACATTAGGGAGTTCGGGAAAGTCACGGCTGCCAGCCCCATACCCTACTTTTTCGATGGAAAATGGAACATGCTCTGGCAACAATCCATCACTAAAGGTGGTTACCAATGCCGCACCGGTCGGTGTCACCAACTCTCCCTCCACGTCCACATAATGAACCGGATAGTCTTCTAACAAGCGGAGTGTAGCAGGAGCCGGTATTGCCATCGCTCCATGTGCCGCCACCACAATTCCTCGGCTGAGCGGCAACGTTGAAGTATAAACTTTATCCACCTTAAGATACTCCAGGCAAATTAACGAGCCTACAATATCCACAATAGAATCTACTGCGCCCACCTCATGAAAGTGAACCTTCTCAAGAGGTATTCCATGGACCCGGGCTTCCGCTTCTCCCAGCCTTAAAAAAACCTCTTGAGCCCCCGTTTTGACAAACTTACTTAAGGAACTCTTACTCAACACACTTTCAATGTCGGAAAGATGACGATGCTGTTTTTCCTCTTGAGTGATTTGCACAGAAACCTGGCAGGCTCGGATACTATGGCGGGTGGTATTCTCAACATGCAGCTTATACCCTTTCAGATGTAATTTCTTCAATTCCTCTTTAAGGTATTCAACAGGAACGAGGTCATCCAGGAATGCTCCCAGAAACATATCGCCACTTACTCCGGAGGGAGAATCGAGATATAAAAATCGTGTCATCTATTTTCTCA
>RFIL01000433.1 GCA_003695285.1 Calditrichota bacterium | reverse complement strand
GAATATAATTACTGCATAATCCAGTGCCCTCACGAATATTGGTAAATTCGTTTCGGGCAGGATTATATTTAAACACCCCCTCTCCATAGGTGGCGATCCATATATTCCCCGAGGAATCCCTTCGCATGTGGAGTATGTTTTTAAGAAGATTGGGATCAGTTAATCCTGTTGCCTTTTTTAGGGGCAGGAATTTCCTGGATTGAGGATTAAATTGAACCAGCCCCTTACCGAAGCTTCCAAAGTATAAGAGCCCACGGTCATCTTCGGTTATGCTAATTACACCAGGCGGGAGGCCTGCGGTCGTATCAAACTGTTCCACCTCCAGTGGTTTGTAGGAGTTAGGCGAAAATTTTAACCGGGTTACTCCAAATTGAGTCGCGATCCAATAATTTCCAAGATGGTCTTCGAAGATTTCCCAGATGCTATTATCAATCAACCCTTCTGATCGGGTGTAAATGTAAAAAACATCTCCTTTAAAAATATTGGCACCACCTCCATCGGTGCCCAGCCAAATGTTCCCTTCGCGATCTTCAAACAAACTAAAGATTAAGTTCGTATTTAAACCGTTTTGTACGGTGATGTGTTGTACATCCCTGATGTCATATATATCTTTTCCGGTACTCACTCGATAGACCCCATCACCATAATAACCTATCCAGATATTATGGTGTTGATCCAACAGAACCGAGGTCACATTTGCTGAGGGAGGTGTGGATGAAAAAACATAGGGATGAAAGGTAAGGGGTTCATCTGCTGATTGGCGTGCGGGATCATATACATAAACCCGTCCATTGGTCAACCCAATCCATACACGCCCTTCATAATCTTTGTTCATGAAATACACATATGAATCGGGCAATCCATTTTTCTTACCGAGCAGTTTATATTTTCCCGTACGAGGTTGAGAGAGAACAATTCCTCTGGAGGTCCCCAATAAAAGAATATCATCTTCAATTTCTACTATTGAATAATAGTTCCAGCTCGATAGGGTGTCCAGATCCAGGCGAGTAAAATGATCACCGGTATAGTGATAGACTCCTTCACCCTGAGTGGTAATCCACAATGAACCATCTCTGGCTTGAATCATTGAAGTGATTTCAGCACTACGCTTTCTGTCTTCCCAGAGTCGTATGATATGAAAAGTATCCTCCGGAAAAGTGTGAAGGGTGATGGCACCATGACGATGGCCGAACCACAAATTTCCGTCACTATCCAGCAATCCACTGGTAATGTCATTCTCTGCCAGACCATCATGCAAGGTGTAGTTCGTGAAGGAGATACCGTCAAAGCGAGACAGACCATCGGTAGTGGCTAACCAGATATACCCAAGGTAATCCTGGGTGATAAATTGAACCTGCGATTGAGCCAATCCATCCTGAATATTGTAACTTCGGATATCAAATTTTTGTGCGTTTAGTTGAGGGAAAAACAGTAGAAACACCAATAACAGGAATGAAAGGTAAAATCGGCGAATCAAAAGGCGAATATCCATATTCGAACACCTCTGAAAGTCTTGTTCTCCTTTCAATATTGCTATTCCCTTAGTAAACCGTGTAGTACCCGCCAAATTTATTTTTATATCGACAGTTAAGGATTAAACTGAAGATATTAATTCCATTGTATTTCTGCTAAATCATTAAGAAGTGGATCACAACAAGGTAAGTTTGTCAAGAACAATACTGATGAAGATTTTTCTACCGCACTTCTCAAGCAAGTGCCGAAAAGTGCGGTAGAAAAAGAGGGAGAATTCTATAGCAGGTGGGAATCAAAGCAACCGGCGGGCAGCCTCTGCCACCTTTTCCGGAGTTAGTCCCAGACCTTTATAAATTTCTTTATAAGGTGCTGAGGCACCGAAACGATTCAGTCCGATGATGATTCCTTTGTCTCCTACATATTTTTCCCACCCCTGCGGTACACCGGCTTCAATGGCCACTCTGGCGGTCACGTTCTGGGGGAGAACACTGGCTTGATACTCTTCCGATTGTTGTTCAAATAACTCCCAGCAAGGCAAAGAAACAACCTGCACGGAAATTTGTTCTTTTTCCAGTATTTGCTGGGCTTCCAGAGCAATATGAACTTCTGAACCGCTGGCCATGAGAATAACGTTGGGATGAGCTTGAGGAAGTATGGCATATCCACCTCGCTGAACCTCCTGAGGAGAGGTCAGATGGTACTTCTCGCGATCGAGAATGGGTAGAGACTGGCGGGTCAGCACCATGGCTGTGGGACCGTCTTCTCGCGTTAGAGCAATTTTCCAGGCTTCCACGGTTTCATTTCCGTCCGCCGGACGGATGACCCACAGGTTGGGGATTGCCCGGAGCGCTGCCAGGTGCTCAATGGGTTGGTGAGTGGGGCCATCCTCGCCCAGACCAATGGAGTCGTGGGTGAAGACATAGATCACCGGCAAACCCATCATGGCTGCCAGACGAATACTGGGGCGCATATAATCGGAAAAGACCAGAAAAGTGCCAGCATAGGGGCGGATTCCCCCATGAAGCGCCAGGCCATTCATGATGGCACCCATACCATGTTCGCGAACGCCATAGTGGATGTACCGACCACTGAAATCTTCAGGGGTGATGGCCTTTACATGGGAAGGTTTAGTATTATTTGAAGGAGTTAAATCCGCAGAACCGCCAATTAAACCAGGAATATGTTGGGTTAACACCTCCAGAGTTGCGCCGGAAGCTTTTCGAGTGGCCATAGATTCCGAGGGAGAAAAGGAAGGCAGATTGCTATCCCATCCGGAGGGTAAGTTCCCTTCCAGCGAACGTAGAAATTCCTGAGATTCCTCTGGATGAGCCTGTTGATAGGCTTCAAATAATTCTGCCCAGTTCTGATGCCATTGCGCTCCGTTGAGTAACGCCTGTCGGGTAAAGGTTAAAACTTCATTGGGGATGTAAAAAAGTGGTTCCAGAGGGATTCCCAATGCCTGTTTGGTCAGTTTCACTTCCTCCTCTCCCAGGGGCTCCCCATGGGCTTTGGAGGTACCTTTGCGATGAGGACTTCCATAACCAATTGTTGTTTTGCAGGCAATGATACTGGGTTGGCTGGTGTTTTGTCTGGCTTTTGCAAGTGCATCATAGACTTCCAGAGGATTATGCCCATCTGCCCTCAGGGTTTCCCATCCATAAGCCTGAAACCGGCTTAACACATCCTCTGAAAAAGCCAACTCTGTGGAACCATCAATGCTAATTTGATTGTCATCATACAGCACAATTAATTTTCCTAACTTTAGATGACCGGCTAAAGCACAACTTTCATGAGAGACCCCTTCCATTAAATCCCCATCACTGGCGATGACATAGGTAAAATGGTCAATCACCGGAAATCCTTCCCTGTTGTAACGATGGGATAACCATTTTTCTGCCAGAGCCAGACCAACGGCATTGGATATACCCTGCCCCAGGGGACCGGTGGTGGTTTCCACACCGGGCGTCAGTCCATATTCCGGATGGCCGGGTGTTTTGCTTTCCCATTGACGAAAACGCTGGATTTCAGAAAGGGGTAAGTCATATCCGGTGAGGTGCAACAGGGAATAGAGTAACATACTCCCATGACCGGCAGAAAGCACAAAGCGATCCCGGTTTACCCAGCGAGGATCAGAGGGATCGTGTTTCAGAAATAGACACCATAAAACAGCGGCTGCATCAGCCATTCCCATGGGCATGCCCGGGTGGCCGGAATTCGCTTTTTGAACCGCATCCATGGTCAACCCACGGATGGTATTGGCTACGTTCTTTAACATATGAACGGTTTGCTCATCTAATGAAAAGGGAAGGGTAGGGGTAGTGCTCGATGACATATTTTTCTCCCATTTGGTGTTTATTGATCAAACTTGCAGGTATTATTAAGAAATTCATCTGATGATCGTTTTTAACTCGTATACATTTTCAATCAAAAAATCGGGTTCCAGGGAAAGTAAATATTCCACATCACGAAAACCGTAACCAACAGCACAAGTTATGACATTGGCAGCTTTGCCGGCCATGATATCGGTCTCTCCATCTCCAATCATTATCGTCTTATCAGCGGAGACCTGAGTTTCCTTCAGAATTTGATGGATGCCATCCGGGTGGGGCTTTAACGGTAATTCATCAGAGCTGCCCATAATGACATCAAAATAGTGGTCAAGGTTCAGTGCACTTAGAATGTGTTGTGTATAATCCAATGGTTTATTTGTTAGAACGGCTTTCTTTTTGTTGCTGAAAAAATCAAGAATCTCTTGAATTCCCGGATAGGGTTTGGTGTATGTGATTAAATGTTTCCGATAATACTCATGAAACCATTTCTTTGCTTCAGCCAGCTCGGAAGGGGTGGGGTTCAATAACGCTTTCTCAAGAAAACGGGTAAGCCCTTCTCCCACATACTGCCTGACCTGTTCTGAGGT
>RFIL01000063.1 GCA_003695285.1 Calditrichota bacterium | reverse complement strand
GATCCTTGGAAAAGTGTGCGGTCAAATTTATTCCACTATCAACCATCCTTTCTATGATCAGAAACGATTACTGATTATTGATCGCCTGACCGCGGAAGGAAAACCAACCGGGAATTACTTAATTGCTATCGATTCGGTAGGCGCTGGTTATAATGAAACAGTTTTGGTGATTGATGAAGGTAATTCCGCCCGACAGGTGGTGGATGATGCAACGGCACCGGTGCGATCTGTTGTGGTGGGTGTGGTTGATCAGGTGATATTATCAGGATGACACTGTGAAAAAACGCTTTCTCTGTACCTTCCAGCAATTAAAAGAGAACTCGCCAAATCTATTTCCCATCCCCCAGCATCCGGGTGTGGTGGTGTTCAAAAACGGAGAGGAGGTTGCAGTTTATGAAAACCGCTGTCCTCACGCCGGTGCTCCCCTCGACGCAGCCCGCTTTCATAAAGGAGTGATTACCTGCCTCTGGCATGGTTGGAAGTTTCGCTTCCCATCCGGAATCTGTATGACAGATGACACCCCAGCGCTCAGAAAAATTCCGGTTGAAATTCAGGAAAACTATGTGTTTATTATGCTGGAGGAAGCTCCGGAAAAACACCCGGATGATGACCACTAACCCGGGATGTCGAATTGAACTTTACGAAACCAGATAAACGAGGGAAGAAAAATGATTGTAAATCCTGATATTGAAACCTATTTAAAAAACATTTCTGAATATCCGCATCCGGTCTTGAAAGAGATGGAGGAATTGGCTGAAGAACGTTCCTTTCCCAATGTCGGTCCTCTGGTGGGCCGCCTGTTATACGCTCTGGTGGAGTTCGGTCATGTTCACACCGTTCTGGAATGTGGAAGTGGATTTGGCTACTCAGCACTGTGGATGGCTTTAGCTCTTCCCGAAAATGGTAATATTACCTGTATTGAATACGATGCAAGGAATATTGAGCTTGGGAAAAAATTTTTTGAAAAAGCCGGGATTGCCCACAAGGTCACTTTTCTGGAAGGAGACGCCCTCGAGATTGTACCCACCCTTCCTCAAACCTTTGATGTGGTCATGAATGATATTGATAAAGATCGATATACAAAAATACTCCCCGAACTCCTTAAAAAGTTGCGGGTGGGTGGGATGTTAATCACCGACAATGTTCTCTGGAAAGGAAAAGTAATAGAGGAAAACCCGGATGATCGCACCCGAATTATTCAGGAGTATAACCGCCAGTTGATGACCGAGGAAAATCTCTGGACCACTATCATCCCCCTCAGGGATGGGGTTTCTCTGAGTATTAAATTGCGGGGGAAATGATCCGCGGAAAGCAATGCTTATAACCCGTAGTGTGCTCAATCCATTGCAGGTATTCACCGCTCCGGACCCGGTCGACCCATTGGCGATTTTCCAGATACCATCGAATGGTTTTATCAATCCCGGTCTGGAAGGATTCGACTGGCATCCAGCCCAGTTCTTCCCGAATTTTGGTAAAGTCAATGGCATATCTCCAGTCATGTCCGGGACGATCCTTGACAAAGGTGATCAAATCTTCTCTCCGCTTCCCTGCCTCCGGTGGCAGGATGGCATCCAATCGCTGACAGATGGTCTTTACCACTTCGATATTGGGAAGTTCGGTATTCCCTCCAATGTTGTAGGTCTCCCCTCTTTTCCCTTTATTCATAATCAACCAGATGGCCCGACAATGATCGGTCACATAAAGCCAATCCCGGATATTACTTCCATCACCATAGACCGGAAGCGGTTTCCACTCCAGAGCATTCAAAATCATCAACGGAATCAGTTTTTCCGGAAATTGATAAGGACCATAATTATTGGAGCAATTGGAAATGGTGACCGGTAAACCGTATGTGTGATGGTAAGCCCTCACCAGATGATCGGAGGCTGCTTTGGAAGCTGAGTAGGGACTGTTGGGATTATAGGGCGTCTTTTCGGTAAAATAGCCTTCTTTGCCCAGACTACCGAAGACTTCATCCGTGCTAACGTGATGAAAGAGCTCAATTTGATTTGAATGTTTGCGAGCCAGTTCCAGAAGGTTAAAAGTCCCCACGACATTAGTCTGAATAAAAGCATCCGGTGCCACAATGGAGCGATCCACATGCGATTCTGCCGCAAAGTGCACGATGGTATCCACCTCGTAGTCAACCCAAACACGTTCCAGGCTCTCCGAATCGCAGATATCCACTCTTTGAAAAATGTAACGCTGAGGATATTTTTCGGCGATATCTTTGAGGTTCTCCGGATTCCCGGCATAGGTCAGTTTATCCACATTAATTACTCGACCCTGAAAATCCGTTTCTTCAAAAAGGAAGCGGATAAAATTACTTCCGATAAATCCGCAACCGCCGGTGACCATAATGTTTCTCATCTTTACTTTCCTTGATTATGGTTTTTCTACCCTTTGGTATAAAACTACTCGACTTTTAATTAAGATTCATGAACCTCAATTCCTACCTTCTTTCAACATTGCGGGAAAAGAAAATATAGTGAACCCATTCCTTTCTCCGCTTCTGACTTTCCCGACAGGCGGGATAACACCAGGCTTCCTAATCAGCTACTGTTCGATTTTCGGTGAACCCTTATTTTATATACATCATTTTACGAATGAACCGGTGGTTTCCGAAATGGAGTTGGTAGAAATAAATCCCGCTTCCAACCACCTGTCCTTGATTATCGGTGCCATCCCATTGCACGGTATAATCACCCGCTCCTTGAAATCCGTTTACCAGTGTTTTGATCTCTTTTCCCACCAAATCATATATGGTAAGAGTTACCTGATTCCCCTCCGGCAGGTGATAGGCAATTCGGGTGGAGGGATTAAACGGATTGGGATAATTCTGGGCGAGGAATAGGCCTTCGGGCGTGGTG
>RFIL01000432.1 GCA_003695285.1 Calditrichota bacterium | reverse complement strand
TTATCCAGGGAATCTATGACCCATTGACCATTTTCCATTCTGGCAACTGCCCGGTTAGCCCCAAGGTCACTACCCCCCTGAGTTTCGGTATAAAAAGTAGCACCAAACCACGCCTTACGTCCGTCACGGGTTAAATAGTGTGGCAAAAATGTCTCCAGGGTATGGGAATCCGCATATTTATAAAGCGCATAAGCAGTCTGTTGGGTCAGCGTAATTGTGCAATACACCCCGGTGTCGGCAATCAAATAGCCCATGGCATAATGCAGTTGCCAGGGTGCTTTTTCTTTAAATGTCTTAGAAACAATCCCCCGACTCATCAAATTTTCCAGCATTTTTTTGTGTGCCGGGTTTAACCGCACCCAGTTGATGCGATTTCCCACAATATCCATCGGTTGCAATACTGGCGGTGCATAATGATCAATATAGTCCAGAATTTCCAGCAAATCACGTCCAGCGTATTCTCCCAGATCTATCAATTCTTCTTCATATTGTTTCGATAATCCTCCATACTGCAAAGCCAGTTGAAAAGGTCGATCTACCAGATAGTGATTGATTCCGTATGATGAAAAAAACTGAGGCAGATAATTTTTTTGCATTTTAAACTCCTGCACTGAATTTTTTACACGGATGCCTTTACCATCTTCCTGTCACATTGCCATTTCACATCAAAATACCAAATTTATTCTCTCCGATCCACTACGATTTACCGGGTATTCTTTTCTTTTCAACACTGGTGGATGGTTAAAATATCGCTCCAGCGGGTGGTATATTGAGGCGATAACCTTTCCTGGCGAAGCTTCCAGGGATGCCTGGTCCCTTCAACTGCATATTTTATGGTTCCTTTTCCCATCCGTTGCTGAATACGATCTACACTTTTCATTAAGGCAGTATATCGTTTTCGATCCACCTGATAAAACAAATGGGTCTGAACCTGATCCTCCGGAACAATATGGGTCATCAACACCCCGGCTTTCTTGTATTTATACCCGGGCTTGTAGATTAGCTTCAAGCCCCACAACGCATATCGTACCAATTCCGGGGTAACATTGGTGGCTTCCGGAAGCAAAACCATCTTACAATTGCTATATTGCGGTTCATCGATCAGGAAAGGGTTGGTGTAGATAAAGACCGATACCATTTTGGTACAGGAATGTTGTTGTCGCAGTTTGGCAGCACAATTACTGGCAAAGGTGGCAATGGCTTCTCTCAGGGATTCATAATCTTCCACCAAATTGCCAAAGGTGCGGGAGGTGCAAATCCCTTTCCGGGGTGCTTGCACCATCTCCAGGGGTAAACATGAGACACCCCGAAGTTCCTTTACCAGGCGTAATCCCACCACGGTAAGATGTTTTTTAACCCAGGCATCCGGAGCGTTGCGGAGTTCCAGAGCGGTGGTAATCCCATGTTTATTTAAAAATTTCTGATATTGCATCCCGATACCCCACACCTCCTCCACGGGAAGGGTTCGCAAAACGTCGGTGATTTCCTCGGGATCGCTAAGGATACAGACCCCATTTTTACCGGGAGATTTTTTAGCCAGGTGATTGGCAACTTTGGCCAGGGTCTTGGTAGGAGCAACCCCCACTGAGACCGGAATCCCCGTCCATTGTTTTACCCGGCGCTGAATATGTCGGGCCAATTCTTCCAGGTTGAAATTCTTCCGGTAGGAGCGCAAGTCCAGAAAGGCTTCATCAATGGAGTAAATTTCAATCTCCGGAACAATTTCAGCTAGGGTTCGCATCACCCGTTCCGACATATCTCCATACAATTGATAATTGGAAGAAAACACGGCTACCCGATGCTGTTCCAGAAAATCCTGTCGTTTAAAAGCCGGTTCTCCCATTTTTATTCCCAGGGCTTTGGCTTCGTTGGAACGGGCGACAATGCATCCATCATTGTTGGAGAGGACTACCACTGGCTTCCCCTCCAGATGAGGAGCAAACACTCGTTCACAAGAAACGTAAAAGTTGTTACAGTCCACTAAAGCAAACATGGCACACTTTCCCTGTTGCGAGGTGAATGGGATGGAAGAGAGTCCCTCGCCTCTCTCCGTTTAAACTTCTTAAAATTGTTCGGAAGATTTTAATTTTTGTGGATGACGTAAGGCACCACCCCCCATATCTGAAAATCCATTTCCTCAGTGATGCGGATGGGTTCATAATCGGGGTGTTCGGAATATAACCAGACTTCCTTGCCTCGTTTTATGTAACGCTTTACAGCAAATTCACCGTTAATAACACAGACGACGACATCATTATTCTTGGGAGTCAGAGAGCGATCCACGATCAGAATATCTCCGTCAAAGATGTTGGCCTCTTCCATAGAGTTTCCCTTGACGCGAATAAAAAAAGTGGCAGCCGGATGTCGGATTAGCAATTCGTTGAGATCCAGTTTTTTGTCCAGATAGTCATCGGCAGGAGAGGGAAATCCGGCGGATATTCGGGTGGCGAACAACGGAATTCGCAGACTCTGTTTTAAATCAATTTCGTAGAACATAAAATCTTCACTCCCTTGAAATTTGTTTTTTATAAATCCTTTCATAACAACTCCTTAAAGTTTGTTTTTCTGGGATAAAAATAGCCGATTTTACCCCTTTTTCGCAAGAAAAATTTCAATTTTTTTATTCGGGATGGGAGATTTCTTTTTCCGAAAGAAGAGAAGCGTGGAGGCTCTTCAGAGAGCGCCGGAGAGGAAAATGAAGATAAAGATTGGCCAGCAACCGACCGCTAACCAGGGCCACAACTCCCCCCACAGCACCAACCCAATGAAGCTGATCGATGCTAATCCAGAGAAGGAGAACAATTGTAAAAACTTCCAGGATGGTGGCAAGAGTGATGGGGGTGGTGTGATGTCGGTTTACAAGGATACCCCGCTGAAAGGAAACCAACACGGTTAGTGCCGGCATTAGAGAGAAAATCTGAGTGGGAAACAGGGCAAACTGGGTGAGCTCCAATGATAAACCGGAAACGTGGTGGTACCAAATGGTAGAAAGGGGGGTGAAGGCAATTAATCCCATTAGAATAGTGACAATACTTCCCAGGAGAAGCGCAAATGTTCGCAGAGGTCGATACCCTTCCAGGTTTTTGCCGGCCAGGGCTACTGCTACTTCCATAAACGATAACCCCATACTGCGAAAGATGAAAACAAGGGAGTGCATTACCGGAAAGATGGCAAGCGATTCCAGCGCCATTTCACCATGACTCATAAAAAAGGTGACAATTGGTTGAGCACCAAGCGCTAACATGGGAGTTAAAGCCAGCGGGAAATAAAACTGGCTGATATAGCGATAGGTAATATCGGTAGATTCAACATCCGGTGAGGAAGCCGGAGTGAGCAGCCGGTGAATAATCGAATGGGTCATCCAGCGACTGGCGAGTGCTTCCACAGAAACCCCGATGCCCAGAGCCGCAGCGCCAACCATCACCCCGGGGACCTGAAAGAAGAAAAAGAGAATCATAGCGGTGGCAGTCATGCTGCAAAGGCGAATAACGGTGCTAAACGCCACTTTTCGGGTTTGATTATGACGTATCAAAATGCCCTGATAAAAACGGCGGAAACCTATAGCAGCCGGCCAGGGAAGAAGCCAGAGACAGGCTAAATGAGTTAGTTCGGATACGCGGGGGTGGAGGTTGAGTAACTGATGGGCAATATATTCAAAAACTGGTGGATATACCAATGTTAACATAGCCAGGGTAATGATGAAATTAAGGGTGAATATAAAATTACGGAGTTTCAAGTATGATATTTTATCTTCAACCAGAGCTGTGGAAGCACTCATCATCATGATAATCGGGGCTTCGATGAAAAGGGCGAGGGCAAAGGCCACTCCATAAGCGGCAAGATTATATTTAGCTTCCGGCAACCGGGCGATTAAGGCGGAGAGAAATGGGCCTTCTACTGACATCATTAACCAGGTGGCCGCCAGAGGCACCCAGAAAATGAAAATCTTTTTTAGAGTTAATTCTGAATTCTGTTTCATCTCTCATTCATTCCAGGAACACGCCTTAATATAGCGTATACGAATTCCGGGTAGAATGATATTTTAAAAATGTCAATGAACCCGGGTAATTCTCCAATACTGCTAAAATTTAAAAAGATAGTAGAGTCCACTAATCTCTGAGATACATCGATTCGAGCATTTTGAGAACTCTAAATACCTTCAACCCAGACAGATGATTAATTACGAAGTTTTTATGTTGCATCATAGAAATCTCTTTCCGGATAAGACGGAAATTATGATTGAGCTGACAAGAAAAGCCTAAATCATGTTAATCTCGTAAATCCCTCAGGAAAAGAGCTGAGTTGCTACAGCTGTTTTTCACATTTTCTGTTTCGCTATTTCCCTTCTAATGCTTATCTTTTGAAATTAAACACTAAACTAAATTGGAAAGGAAAAGGGATGAAATGGTATTTTTATACCCTTGTTCTGGGTTTATCAGTAACAATTTTGTTATCCAGTTGTGGAGAGCAAAAAAACAAACCTGATGCTTCAAGCAAGCAAACCCCTGATTATGTGCTTCCCGGGGAAACCCATTTTCGCAGCTTGAAAATGTTAACTGAAGAAGGTGAGAATGCTGAGGCTTATTTTTCGTTTGATGAGAAAAAACTGGTTTTTCAGGCAACCTTTGCTGATTTGAAATGTGATCAGATTTTTGTTATGAATATTGATGGTACCGGTAAGAAGATGGTTTCCACAGGTAAAGGTCGTACCACCTGTTCTTTTTTTCTCCCCGGTGATACCACCATTATTTATGCTTCAACCCATTTAGCTTCTGATGAATGTCCCCCACCCCCGGATCGCTCCAAAGGGTATGTGTGGCAACTGTATGATTCCTATGATATTTTTATGGCAGATCTCAACGGGAATATTATTAAACAACTTACCAATACTCCAGGTTATGATGCGGAAGC
>RFIL01000431.1 GCA_003695285.1 Calditrichota bacterium | reverse complement strand
ACTTTACCAGCGCATGGGGCAACAACATCATGCTCAAAAACTATTTCAAAAGGCAGACGAGTTCGCCCGGTCAACGATGTAGGAGTGCTCAGTAAACATGGACCGTCGGAAGAATGCTCTTTCGGCGGTTCAGTTTTTATGGAAGTGAGAGCATCACTATTTATTGGAACGGTGGGTAAATGAGATTGAAGATTGAATGTTTGAAACTTGATTCTTGAAACTTGATACTCGGAATTTGAGGCTTGAGTTTTGAAGTGAAGGTAGAAAAATTTTTGTTTCAAGACCTATCTGAATTCTATCCTGGTATTGATGTTCAAGTTCTTTATCTCAGACAACCTCTGTGGGATTAAATTCATCACCTCTTCCATGAAGCAGGATTCATGACGCAACTCTACATTTTCACACCAACGAAATTTAACTAACCCCTTACCCGGATCCTTCTTTTTTGCCCATTTCTTTTTTTCTTACATCCATATCATAAACTTTCCCTTGTTCGGGATCATCACCGGAGTTAATTTTAACAATTCAAATAATGTGGATATATGGTAATGAGGTCATTCATTAAGTTCATTTTCCTGTCTTTCCTGTGTCTCTGGTTTCTAATTGGATGTGTACCAGAAGCGCCACATTCAAATCCACTGGATCCCTATTTATTCTCTACTCCAACGGGTTCAGTGATAACCGGTACTGTCTTTTCCAGGTATCAGCCGGTTCAGCCTTTAAAGGGTGTGATGGTGCAATTGCTTCCTGATTTGCAAATACAGATTACCGATCAGGAGGGTCATTTCGAATTCCAGAACCTGGAACCTGGAGAATACCAATTAATTGCCTTCAGGGATCAATATTTGACTGACACTATCCATGTTTCTCTGGATCAGACAGACGATACTGAAGTGGCAAATTTCTTTCTGGATGCTCTTCCTCAGGTGGTCAGGGTTCATTTCTTTAGTGAGCATATTGATCAATGGTGGCCGGGAGAAATTTATCAAGCTGTTTTGCAGATCATCGTGAATGATGCAGACGGATTATCAGATATTGACTCCTTACATGTTCAAATTCCGTCCCTAAATTTTCAGAAAACCATGGAAGGTACTGCACGAGTGGATTCTTTTGTGGTAAAAATCGAAGCCGGAGAATTACCGGATGGTTCTCTACAATACTTGATTGAAACACCTTCTTTTGTGGAGATTATTGATAAATCTGGGGGAAAAACGATGTCCGAGCCGCTACGGTTGACTCGTATCATCGATGTGACTCCCCTCCCCGTTTCCCCGGCAAATCTGGAAAACTCTACCTCTTCTCCTCTTTTCGAGTGGCAGCCGGTAGCTCTCCCTTTTAGCTACTCGCATATCGTGCAGGTGTACCGGGTAAACACTGGAATTCCGGTGCTGATTTTCACTTCCGAACCCCTTCCGGAATCCCCCACCGCTTACCAGTATCCGGATTCGTTGGGTAGTGGTACCTATTTCTGGACCATTGGAATTCTTGACAATTTGAATAATTTCAGTCGATCCAAAGAAGCATCATTCATTGTTCCATAAAGTTAAGGTATACTATGAAAATATCGGAACGTTACTTAACGGCACTCTTAGAAATCAGTCAGGAAATTAATAGCATCCAGAATCCTAATACCCTTCTGGAAAGAATTCTTGAAATTGCTCTTCAACAACTGTCTGCTGAACGCGGATTTATTTTATTAAGAGAGGATGGAGATACTGAACTAATACCCAAAGTCGCCCGAAACATTGATCCGGAGCAAAAAAGCGATTTCAGTGAAATTTCTTCTTCAGTGGTAGAGAAGGTGATAAAGACCCAACAACCGATTCTAACATATGACGTTCAGGAGGATTCCTCATTTGATGCCAGTGAGAGTGTGCTTCTCCATGAAATACGCTCCATCGCCTGTGTGCCACTGATGCTGAAAGGCCAATTGATTGGTGTCATTTACATCGACAGTCGTGGGAAAACTGCTGGCTTTGATAAGCAAAGTCTTGCCTTTCTGGAAGCCTTTGCCAATCAATCCGCCATCGCGATAGAAAATGCTCGCCTGATGGAATCATTGCGCAGTGAGAATGAACTACTGAAAGGAGAATTTCATCGAATTTATGCTTTTAAAGAAATTATTGCCCGTAGCAAAAGCATGGAGCAGGTGCTGCAGTTAATGGGAAAAGTATTGAGCAATACGGCAGTGGTGCTTATCACCGGTGAGACCGGAACCGGAAAAGAGCTGGTGGCAAGAGCCATCCATTATAATGGGCCCCGTAAAGATAAACCCTTTGTGCCGGTAAATTGTGCTGCCATTCCTGAGAACCTCCTGGAAAGTGAATTGTTCGGATACAAAAAAGGCGCCTTTACCGGTGCGGCAACGGATAAAAAAGGATTGATTGAACTGGCCAATGGAGGCACACTATTTCTGGATGAAATCGGTGAATTACCACTTTCGTTACAGGTGAAATTATTAAGATTTCTCCAGGAGCGAGAAATTATGAGATTGGGAGATGAACGACCGATAAAAGTTGATGTTCGCATCATTACTGCCACTCATCGAAATTTAAAGCAGGAAGTCACCGAAGGGAGATTCAGGGAAGACCTCTTTTATCGATTAAATGTCATCGAAATCCACCTTCCTCCTCTTCGAGAGCGGAAAAAAGATATTCCTTTACTGGCCCAGCACTTTTTGAAGAAATATTCGAAGCAAACAGATAAACAGGTGAAAGGTTTTACTCCGGAGGCGCTCGATAAATTAATCAATTACGCCTGGCCCGGGAATGTGAGGGAACTGGAGAACACCATCGAACGTGCTGTTATCCTCGCTTCCCACCAATTCATTGAAGAGGAGGATATCGTTCTCTCTTCTGTGGCTGATAACAGCGAGATAGAACCAGGTATGACCCTCGAGGAAGTCTCCCGCATCTTATTACAAAAAACACTGAACGCGTTTGATGGCAACAAAACCAAAGCAGCAGAAGCAATGGGTGTATCTCTGCGCTGGGTACACTACAAAATGAAGGAATGGAACCTGAGTTAACAATCATGAAAAGAAAGCTTCAACAAATTCCTTTCGATCAGGTGGATGAATTCCTCCTCAGGCAACTCATCCATGAAGGACAACACACCCTTCTCTTTCTGGGTTGCCAGAAGAACCTGGGACGGGAAGTTGTTATCAAAGTGTTAAAACCTCATATCAATCATCATGAAGAATGGATTGAACGGTTTCAACGGGAAGCCGGGGCCAGCGCAAATCTTCATCACCCTAATATCATCCAGGTGTATCGTCTGGGTGAAAAAGATGGTTACCATTTTATTGCCAGCGAATATGTAGACGGTTTGAGCCTGAAAGAACTGTTAGCTCATACCTCCCCCCTTCCGGTGGATATCGCAGTGAGTATCTCCTTGCAGCTCCTGGAGGCAATGGCATTTGTTCACCAGCACAATATTTTACATCGGGATATCAAACCTGGAAATATCTTGATCAATAGCTATGGGACTGTCAAACTTACCGATTTTGGATTGGCTCAAATTGGGGAAGAGCCTCAGGTGACCAAACAGGGAACCTTAATTGGCACCCCAGCTTATATGGCGCCGGAACAAATCAGCGGGCAACACCTTGATGCTCGTGCAGATCTCTACTCATTTGGGGTGGTATTTTATGAACTACTCAGTGGAATCCAACCCTTTTCAGCGGATAATATCACTGCGACTTTGTATAAAGTGATCAATGAAACACCCGAATCGCTGCTTCAGCTCCAGCCCAATGTACCAAACGAGCTGATTGCATTTGTTGAGAAGTGTATCCATAAGGATGCTGAGGAAAGATGGCCAGACACTTCAACCGCCCTCGAACAATTACACCATATCAGCTCCAATCTTGGATTCCAAAAGGATGAAAAAAAACTGGCTTCCTTTATCACCCCTTATCTGGAAAAGAAACGGCATCATCAGGAATGCTCTGAACTCACGACTCACATCCAGAATGACGAAGAACCTTCACCTTCTCCATCACCCTCCCCTCCTCATCACCCTATTTTAAAGACTTTCGGATTATTTCTATTTTCCCTGATTGTGTTGGCTGCTTTGCTCTTCTGGTTGAAGCCATCCGGAAACAGCGAACACTCTTCACAGAAACCTTATTCACCTCTGATATCCCAGAATGCCGTTAATCCTCAAAAGGATAGCATTAAAATACAATTGGATTCCTCAAGAACCAGCTTGATAAAAAAAGACACTTTGAATATTCAGTCACCTGTGAAACACGGTTCAGGAGACATTGAGAAAAATGATTCCCCAGTATCATCTAAAACCTCACAAGAACGGGAACCCATTCCCCCATCTACGGCTCCAGCAACTGAGCAAGAGATGAATGAAGCGGAGTCCATACAGAAGGCTCAAATTAGTGTCACAATTACCCCCTGGGGCAATATTCTGATCAATGGGAAGGAAGTCGCCACGCATACCTCCCGTTTCAATCAGGAGCTATCTCCGGGAACATATCGGATAACGCTATCTCATCCCAGTTTTCCACCTCGCCAGTATACCATCACACTTGACAAAGGTGAGCAAAAGGCACTGTCGTATTCATTTTGGGAAAACATGGGGTTCTTAAACATCGAAGTTCGTCCCTGGGCAGAAGTTTATATAGATGGAAAATTGTGGGATACAACCCCGTTAAAAAAACCATTGTTTCTCTCGGCAGGCGAACATCTCCTTGAACTCAAACATCCGAAACTTTTACCCTATCGTGAATACGTTACCATTGAAAAAGGCGATACACTAACCATGCAGATAGTTTTAAGGACCAAAAATTAATGGTACATATTTTGTGATATAGATTGAGGGAATAAATAAAAGAGAGAATCATGCAAAAATTGCATCGTCAACTTTGGGTTATCATTTTTGCTGTTAGTTTGGTAGGGATAGTAAAGGGCCAGATCCAGTGGCAATATCGGAACCCCATGCCCACGGCTCGCCAGGGAATGGCTGTGGCAGCACTTGGCGATAGTATCTACGTAATCGGTGGCACCCAAGCTGGTCATAATGCATTGAACGTGGTCGAAATGTTTCAGGCAAGCAGCAATACCTGGATCAGCGGACTTCCACCCATAAATTTCGCAAGAACAAATAGCGCCGCGGTTGCATTCCAGGGAAAACTATATCTTTTTGGGGGAAGGAATCACAATAATATCATTAGCGCCGTAGAAATGTATGATCCCGGTAGCAATCAATGGGTTGTTGTAAGTCAGTTACCAACTCCCCGAGAAGGGCTTTCTGCTGTTGTTGTGGATAGTGTCATCTGGGTCATTGGAGGGGCATCCGCTCAGGTTAATTATGACATTGTTGAAATTTATGATCCTCAGAATAACAGTTGGTCAACGCTTCCCGAGCATCTATTGGTACCACGGGTTGCATCGGTGGCTGCTGTCATCAACAATATGATATATGTCTTCGGTGGATTTTATTTTGGTCCGCTGGATAGTTACGAACGATATGTTCCGGGCCAGGGATGGGAAATGGTAGGAAGTATGCTCTACTCTTGTGGCTCCTCAGGAGGAGACGTCTATAATGGGCAAATATGGATAGTGGGGGGGGAAAATTCTTCAGGGATATTGGATAATGTGCAGTATAATGATATATTACATCAAGGGAACTGGGAAAATGGCCCACCGTTGCAAACCCCCAGAAAAAATCTGGCTGTGGTTCAAGTAGAAAATACACTTTATGCCATTGGTGGGAAAACTACCAATCATATGGGAGATGCAACCAATGTTGTGGAGGCGTTGGATCTTCTAACCGATATTACCTCCCCGGAAAATACAAACCTTCCCCGTCAATTGCTGGTAAAAGGAGCATATCCTAACCCCTTTAATGGCACCACAACCATCGAAATATACCAACCCCATGCTGGTGCAATACAAATAGAAGTATTGAACATTTTGGGACAACGAGTCAGGCAGCTATATCATGGAATCTTTCAAGGATGGAAACATATTCGCTTTGATGGGTTGGATGATAATGGAAACCACTTGCCATCCGGTATTTATTTTGTGTATGTTCATACTGCAGCAGAACAGGAAATGATAAAAATAAACTATATAAAATAAGCTTCTATGAGATTCCTATTACTCTGGATTGGCCTGATTTTCCTAATTTTCCCCGGATTGGTGGCGCCTGTCTTCGCTCAACATTCCAGTACCCTGGTAATGGAGCTGGAAACTGCCTATCAAAATTTCGATTATCCAGAAACAGATCGACTCTTATCTTTAGCCCTGAAAGAGATAGACTCCTTTTCGTTAAGAGATAAAATTGAGATATTTAAATATGCTGCGTTTCGACAATTCCAGACAGGCGATTCATTTAAAGCGGCGGAATTTTTCTGGAAATTGTTAGAAATTGATCCCACTTACTCACTGGATCCTGTTACGACCTCACCCAAATTGATGACACTGTTCCAGAAAACGAAATTAGATTTTCTGGAAAACCTGAATCAGCGAATAAGTGTTTATCAACAACAACTGGTGAAGCAGCCTACTCCCTGGCGAACACTGATTTTTCCAGGATGGGAGCAGTACCATCGTGGTTATCGCTGGAAAGGTGCTCTGTGGATGACAGCCGGTACTGGTTGTCTGGTAGGAACCATCCAGGCGGTTTTTCGTACCCGCCAGGCAAAACAGGATTATGAAAAAGCTACCAATCCGGACGACATCACTGCAACCTATAACCGATACAATCGGCTTTATCAATCTCAATTCTACTGGTCCTATGCCTTAATTGGGGTCTGGATTTCTTCACAAATAGATGCCTATTTCTTTTCCCCTAATAAAGCTCCTGCTTCTCTATCATTCACCTTATCCCCGAAGTTAGCAAGACTTTCATTGAACATTTCTTTATAATTGACTAACCTACTCTCGGTTAAAGAATCGACTTTGAAAATTTTGCGAACCATGCTGCAAAATTTGCATTGTTTTATTCCCTTCCGATGACACCTACATTTTCAATCTTTTGTAATCTTTGATAAAACAAGCAGTTATCTACACATATTTTCTTATCCGGAATAATTGGCATAACAATTGTTCTTTGTTCATGCGACTGTAAATGAATGAATAACAATTGTATCAACCAAAAGGAACAAGGAGTATGTTATGAATCGTTATAAGACCATATCAATGGCATTCATTATTTTGTTTTTTCTCTCGTTTAATGGTTTGTTTGCCCAGATGGGCGGTGGTCACGGAGGACATGGAGGCCATGGTGGTAACGGACATCAGGGCGGGAATGACTGTGATCCTGACTCTTTAATACCGGTCACGGTATCCGGAACAGCCATTGTTGATAGTTCTATGATGCATCCCATGTATTATCTGGATGAAAATGGGGATGGGGAAGCTGACTATCACCTGAATTTTGGCCCCTGGTGGTACGAACCGGATAGTGGGAATGCCTCCCGTCCCAATGATGGAGATTTTGTTACTATTGACGGTGGGATGCACGATGATGATTCCCTGATGGGAAATCTACCTGTAATAATTGTTTATCAAATCAATGGAGAGTTTTGGAGAGACCCCTTTGATCCTTCCTGGACGCATCACGGGGGTCATGGTGGTGGTCATCATGGCGGACATGGCCATACCTGGGGCTGGATGCATGACTCACTTCAGGTAGTAACCGTTACCGGAACAGCCATGGTGGATAGCACTTTCATTTTCTCTCATTATTATCTGGATGAGAATAATGATGCTGTTCCCGATTATTATCTAAACTTTGGTCCTCCCTGGTATGAACCCCCTTCCGGAGCTGAAAGACCCAATGATGGTGATGTGGTAACAATTATGGGAGGATTATTTGACAATAACAATCTTCCGATGATCATCGTTTATGAAATCAACGGTCAGGTGTGGAGAGATACCACGGGTTGGGGACCTCACATGGGAGGACGCTGGATTTATCGTTATATGAACCAAGCCTCCCACATTCAAGCTCCTTTTGATGATGATGACTGGATGGATATCGAACCGGGATGGCATCCGGGAGGTGGCGGTCATCATGGACATCTGCCGGATAGTCTCTTCTGCCAAATGATTCAGATTTTTCCGCAAAATGCTCCCAATAGCAATAATGAAAACGTTTTTGCCGCTTATGAATTTGGGCTTTTTTCACCGGGTGGAGTTAATATCCTCTGGCAGGACCATATGTACGGGCGTCATATACAATTCGCTAATAACGTAGATTATCAATTACACTACAATGATATTCAACTGCAAGGGTTTAATATTGATGAAAGCACCATTCAGGTGAAGTATTGGAATGAGCAGTCTAACAGTTGGGAAGTGATGGGTAATGCAGTCGTGGATATGGTAAATAACACGGTAACAATTACTGACGCCACAGTCAGTAGTTTGTTCATTTTAACCGGGCAACAAAATCCGCTGTCAATTGATGAGCAATCTCCAACTCTGGCAACTCAGTTTACTCTGGAACAGAACTATCCCAATCCTTTTAATCCCTCAACCACCATCGAATTTTCCCTGCAGGATAATGCTCATGTGGTTTTGACCATTTACAATGTCCTCGGACAGAAAGTGGTCCAGTTGCTTGATGAGGCAAAACCGGCCGGCGTGTATCAGGTGAAGTTTGATGCTGGCAACCTGCCCTCGGGAATTTATTTCTATGAGTTGAAAGTCGGGGATGTGAGCATGGTGAAGAAGATGAATTTGCGCAAATGATGTCAATACTTGAGGGTGAATAACTTTCAACCCATCTTCGTAAGTTCGATAAGAAATACACACCCCCCGGTGTCTGCGATGTCGGGGGGTGTGATTATGTATTTGTTGATTTTCAGCCTATTGCTACTCGACACTATTCTCATTATCTTTTATTATTTCAAATAAACAATGCGCTGTGAGGTTCGAAAGCTTTGGGAAGAATTCAACATACTGAATACGACTTCTACAATATACACGCCAGATGCCACAATTTCTCCATTATTTGATTGCGCATTCCACTCAAAGTGGTATCGTCCCGGTGTGTATAATCTGGAAGTGACAGTAAATATTTTTTCTCCCAACAAATTGTATATGTCAACGGATAGCTTACCACTGTGTTCCACCTCAACCTCGAAATGGATGGTCGGGTTAAACGGGTTCGGGTAGGCGCTTACCAACACGGGAGTTTTCGGAAATGCCGGCGAATCGGTTGACATACCGGTAGGAGTGACCGTTAGTTGCAGGGAATCAACAGTAACCGGGGATTTATCCGCCTGCTGATAATAGCTTTGGAAGGTTTGTACTTCGGGGGTAGAATATTGGAACAGGTCTTCTGCATAGCGCGGGGTGATTGACTGATATAACAACTTTGCCTCCATTTGGTAATTGATACCCGGATCGAGATTGCCGATATGATAGGTAACAGTATCGGCACCACTCCCTTCCATGGAGTTGATAATGTTAAAATTGGGGTCTTGTGTCGCCAGCCCGGTCACAGCAGCAGAGTCGTAATATGGTCCCTGAGAGGTGAATCCTTCCGGCGGGAGGCGATTATCTTTGATGTAACTGGCGCCGCGGAGCAGAGTATAAGTCACATTGCCATCCACATCCTGCATCATCGCCTGGTAAATTTGCACTTCATCCGGAGCGGTAATGACATCATGATGAACCTCATAAGGGATATCCAGTCCGTTAATCTCCCCGGTTTGAGCATCCCAGCCCCCGGACTCAAAAACCGGTTGCCCGTTTCCATCTCGCAAACCGACATATAGCCAGGCACGGCGACTGGGATATCCGGTCGGAAATTTATGCCCGGATTTGTTTTTGACCGCCACCCGGATTTCCAACGAATCTCCGGAAATCCAGCGATAGGTTGCGCTTATGTCGGCTGTCTCCTTTTGCAGAATCCGCAAAGTACGGGCGATGGTACTGTCAAATTGGACAGGGGTTGCGGTCACACCAATTTCGCTTCCATGATCCTTGAGAAGGCGGAGCATAAAGACGTTTGCGCCGGCAAAGTAATGCTTGGGAAACGGTGCCCGCCCACTCAACCAAACGGGACGATTAGAAATGACAACCGGATAATCTACTTCGGGCTGATGACAGCTCTGACATCGTTTATTTTGCCCCGGGAAAATGCTATTTACCCATTCCAAATAAGGCGTTTGCTCGGCAATTTCACCCACGATATTGCCATCATTATCTATCGTAGGGGTAAATAAGGTGTGGCAGGTGGCACACAATTCCGATTCCTCTACCTGTTCTCCAAATACCGGGGTATAATTAACCCACATTTCCATAGGTGAGGTGAATGGATTAAGATATGGTCCATATATCAAACGGTCATTTTCGATAATATAATGGCCGGAAAAACTACCCGGAGTGCCCAGGTTTACGTCTTTAATCTGATGGCAAACAGTACAGCTTACCCCATCTAAAGCCAGGGGGTCGTTCTGTACCTCCTGAAGAGAGTAAAAGGGTTGTCCATCTGCGTGAGCCTGTGTATGGCCAATGGGGGCATGGCAGGTGGTGCACTTGTCTTCAATGAATTGTTGATACTGAGGATGTGCCAAAACTTCTGCCGTGACCTTTGCCTGCCAGAATGGGTCTTTAGCAGCATTGGCCATCATGGTGGAACGCCAAAGGGTAACCGGCGAAATATCATTGCCATTTAAATCCCTTAAGGCATTGTTATTGGGTGGGCCCGGTTCATGGCACATGGCACAGTTACCCGACCCACTGAAAATTTCCGTGGTATCGGTGGGCAAACTCTGGGCATTTAAGCAACTAAATCCAATCATTAGAATGATCATAGCAATAACTTTTGTCCACATAAGTTCTCCTTTTTTTATTTCTGATAAAAATGGGTATAATGAATTGGTTCACCCCTCCACACAAATCAGGATATGCTATCTATCATTTTAGAGAAAATGATCAACAAATCATACACACAGGAAAAATTTTTTAGATAAAAAACACCATCATTTTCACGGTAACATTCAAATGGGTATAAAATGAAGGAGTGACTCCATCCGATACGTT
>RFIL01000430.1 GCA_003695285.1 Calditrichota bacterium | reverse complement strand
GCGAATTTATTCAGGAATTTGGAGGTGGTAGAAGACTTCCGATGTTTTTGGGTACCATGGCATCACTTTTATGTGATTAAGGTCTAACATGCCAAAAGAAAAAAAAATACAACATTTACAGGAACAATCTGTTCGTGGTTTAAAATGGGTAGGTATTGCAGAAATCTTAATTCGTATCATTCAATTTGGAACCACGATAGTTCTGGCAAGATTGTTAATACCACAAGATTTCGGAATCATTAGTATTGCTCTGATTTTTAGTCAGTTAGTATTTGTCTTATTCGATCTTGGTTTCAGCTCTGCACTGGTTCAAAGAAAGGAACTCTCATCTTTGCACCTGTCTTCTACTTTTGGAGTTTTATTTTTATTGGCTTCTATCTTTTCAATTCTGATCTTCTTCTTATCTCCCATTGTTGCAAATTATTTCAAACAAGAAATACTCACCAATATCCTTAGGGTACTTTCACTTCTTTTTTTTATTTATAGTGTTAGCTCCATCCCCAAAGTTTTATTAATGCGAGAGCTCCAGTTTAAGAAATTAGCGGTTCTGGAATCACAGACCATTTTAGTTTATAGTATTGTAACCGTTTTTTTTGCCTGGAATGGTTATGGACCCTGGTGTTTTGTATATGGTAGTCTGGCTGAACAATCTGTCTTTGCCATTCTCCTTTTCTACAGTGTAAAATGGCGTCCCTCTCTTGATTTTAGTTCTCAAGCTATCAAGGATCTATTTGGATTTGGATGGACGGTTATGGGAACAAGGCTCATTAGTTTTTTGAATACTAATTTACCCTACGTAATTATTGGACGTATACTTGGAGCAACTCCCCTCGGATATTACTCCTTATCATATCAGTTGGTAGATTTTCCGGTTCAAAGAATTTCAAAAAACGTTTTAAAAGTAATGTTTCCTGCTTTGTCTAAAATTCAGGATGAAGAAAAACAATATCGAGAACTATATAACCAAATATTATATCACTTAGCATTAATCACCTTTCCTATTTTTGCTGGCATCCTTTTATTTGCTCCGGAATTCATAAAAGTGTTCTATGGTGACAAATGGATCCCTGTGATTCGCCCATTACAATGGTTAACAATAGCGGGTATTAGTCGCTCCTTATGGACGACTACTAGTGTAGTTTTTTTATCAAAAGGACGACCAAAAACAGAATTCAAAATAAATCTGATATATTTTCTGGTATTGCTCCCTCTGCTACTCTTCTCAACTGATTATGGAATTGAAGGGGTGACTATTTGTATCTCAAGCCTGCTTTTTTTCTTTTATTGCATCGCTTTTTTTATGACAAGTCGTATCATCCCTTTAAGCTTTAGAGAAATCTTGCAATCTTTCAAAATTCCTTTCGTCGCTTTAATCGCTTTTATTTTGACAGGTGTCTTAGGACGCCTTTTCATTGCTCAACAATTATCCCAAATTGTGTTTTTGCTCGCAATATTGATAAGTTGTCTCGTAGTTTACGCTATTGTACTACTAAGATATGATGCAGGAATTATTAAAAGGATATTTCGATTTATCAATGCTTAATTTTTCTACACTGAGTTCGTTCATACTCAATAACATCTATTCAAAGAAAGGGTATGAATGAAAGAACAGTATGATGTTGTGATTGTGGGTGCCGGCCCATCCGGTGCTTCGGCAGCCCTTTATTTCAAACGAACAAATGTAAAAGTTTTGCTGGTAGATAAAGCGATATTTCCCAGGGATAAGGTGTGTGGGGATGGAATCCCGTTAAAAACCTTTAACTTGATTGAGGAACTGGGTATTCAGGAAGGTGATTTGTTTAATCACGGTTATAAAATTCAACAACTTCGAGTTTATTCACCACACAACAAGATTACTGTGTATGGCAACATTCATCCGGATGCCAGCACTAAAAGTGGCTGCATTCCCAGATTAAACTTTGACAATATATTATTTGAGCATGCTACATCAGTAGTGGATGATTTTTATGTCGGCTTTCGACTGATAAAAATTGGAGACTATACCGATGGTGGGCGGGAATTGGTTTTCAAAGAGTTGAAAACTGAAAAGATTTATACCACCCGAGCGAATTTACTGGTGGGAGCTGATGGAGCCAATTCCCTCGTGGCAAGATATATTGGTTTACGTCATCATGTTGATAAGGATTATTTTGATGGGCTTCGAAGATACTTTGAAAGCTCTCGAGAATTTTACCCCAGCATACATTTGTTTTATGATCTTCGTACTATTCCCGGATATGTATGGATATTTCCGGT
The DNA here is from genome assembly GCA_003695285.1 of Calditrichota bacterium. Lineage (GTDB taxonomy): Bacteria > Calditrichota > Calditrichia > RBG-13-44-9 > J075 > J075. The sequence continues at coordinate 10,755 of RFIL01000430.1, read as the reverse complement.
ATCACCCTATAAAGCTAATGTAGGGATAATGACTACTAAACAAACCCTTAAACAGCAAGGGAAAAATCTGAAGGAGCTGTTTATAGAAGTGCTCGAGACCAACGCAGCCATTCAAGATATTTTAAGGGATTCCAGACCGGTGGGTAGGTTCAGAGGGGCTCCATTGGTTTTAGGTACTCTTCCGGGAAAACGGATTGCGGATGGTATATTGTTAATCGGAGATGCTGCAGGTTTTATTAATCCTATCACCGGGGGCGGGATTTATTATGGTATATTGAGTGCAAAATATGCTGCAATCTTTGGCTCAGAGGCAATCAAAACTCTGGATACTTCTGTCAAAAGCCTACAAAAATATGAATCATGGTGGCGAAAAACAATTTTACCAGGTTTTTATTACTCTGATTGGTTAAAACGTAAATTTGAGTCTCCAAAGTTTATTACCTGGTTTTTAAATCAATGTAGTAAAAATCGTTTTTTTGCTAACTTTTTTATCAGTATATATGGACGTCCATTAAGTAAGTTTGCATTTGTCCATCCAAAATTTTGGTATCAAATCTTTTTTCAAAGATAATATTATTATTAATTGTCGCGCATTCGAATTAAGGCTGTAATTAAAGCTATAAATAATATAAGGGTTAGGCAAAAGGAACTGAATCCGAAAAGTGATTTAAAACACCAGTTTTAAGAACTTTTCATTTATACTAAGAGTTCTTTATCAATGTTGATAAAAAGGTTTTGTATTCTTTACAATAAAATGAGTAGAGATATAGATATGAGATTACTGGTTTGCGTTTGGTTGATATGGTTAGTGAACATTTTATACTCCCAAAACCTTGGATTTTCTACCCCTAAAATTGTCAGTAATAATTTTCCACTTGCCAAGCGTCTTGATATTGGCGACCTGGATCAGGATGGCGATCCGGATATTATCGCTACGAGTAGTAATCAGAATACTACTGATCCCAATGTTGCCTGGTTTGAAAATATTGGGTCAGGGTTTGTTCAACATAATGTGGATTTAAATTTCCAGACCGCCCGAGAAGCCCGCATGGGTGACCTGGATAATGATGGGTTTAATGATATCGCGGCAGTGAACAGAAATTCAACACCGATCGTATGGTGGAAAAATACTTTAAATACCTCATGGTCTTCCAATACATTACAAAATTTCTGTATGGAAAACCATGCTATCGTTATAGTAGATTTAAACCAGGATGGCTATCTGGATATTGTTTCTGCAGAGGCTAATAATGCTGTATTAGGTCCGGATAGCTGTGTTTTTTGGTATGAGAATAGTAGTGTTAACCCTGGTACCTTTACACTCCATATCATCAATCAACAATTTCAACAAATGATTTCTTTAGATGTGCTCGACTTGGATGGGGATGGGGATCTTGATATCTTGGGAACTGAAGTGGGGTTGGTGGATGAAATTGCTGATGATGAGGTTGTTTGGTTTGAAAATGATGGGAACCAGAATTTTACTCAAAGAGAGGTGGATTTTAACAGTGATGCGCCTATGTATGTTCGGGCTGGTGACGTGGATAACGATGGGGATAAGGATATTCTGGTATGTGATTGGGGACATGTGGATGGTACTTCTCATGATGTCTTCTGGTATGAGAATGATGGAAAGAGTGGAGCTGATCCTACTAAAATATGGGTCAAACATCAAATAGATAATGCTTTTTATAATGCTCGTTCGACGGAATTCGTAGACCTGGATGGTGATGGAGATCTGGATGTTGTTGGTGCTGCGTGTGATCAGGTTGGGCTTGGTAGTGGTCAATTCCCTTCCACTGGTGGCTATGTTACTTATTGGCTAAATGATGGGTCTCCTCTGGATGGTGGATGGACACGAGTCGATTTAATAACTGATTTTGACTATGCCTATCATGCACTGGCGGAAGATATGGATGATGACGGGGACCCTGATATTGTCGCTTCTGCTCAGGATTCAGGAGCAATTTTTTGGTGGGAGAATACAGTAAACGATAGCGCGATTAATTTAATCGTAAACAATGACTATTTTTTATGGAATAATAAGGTTCGGATTAATTTTTCCTCCGGTCCAACTGGTGCTGAAAAAGTAAAAGTTTTTTATAATCGGGGCACGGTACCAGACCGGACATCTCTGGGAAGCGGAGTTGATCATGTGGCTACTAATGGGTTCTATACTCTTAAAACGGATATGTCGTCATATACCTGTGATATAGAATTCTCTTATGCAGGAATATCTGAATGGAGCAATATTACCAATGAGAGCACTCTGATCCTTTGTGTGTGGGATGGAACACAGTGGATTCCTGTTAACAACCAAAATGTAAAAACGACTGTAGATTCTATATTGGTATCAAATTTTGCCAGAAGCACTAACGATGGTGTTAAATTTACTCTGGGTTCCTCTACTGCTGATAATCCATTGCCAGTTCAGTTGGCCTCTTTTACTGCTCAAAATACTGAGGAAGGTATTGTCTTGAACTGGAAGACAGCCAGTGAATTAAATAACCTTGGGTTTGAAATCTGGCGTGCAGAAGATAAAGATAGTCTTTTTGAGATGATTGCTGATTATACAACCTACCCGGAATTAGAGGGGGCTGGAACTTCCAATGTGGGAAATTCCTACTCTTTTCTGGATGCAAATGTGCGAGAAGGGAAAACTTATCTATATAAGTTAGCAGATATTGATTTTAATCTTCAGAGGATGTTTCATGGAAGCCTTAAAATTACTTATCTAAAGCAACCCCTGGCAAATACATTCCAGTTACTTCAAAATTACCCTAATCCTTTTAATGGAGTGACGAATATTCCAGTTGTGCTCCCTTTGAATTTAAGGAATTTCCACAACAAAGCTGAATTAAGAATTTATGATTTGCTTGGGAAGTTAGTGAAACGATATAATCTTTCATCCTATAGTGGGGGAATGCAAATCATTCGTTGGGATGCAAGAGATCAACATGACAATATGGTAGCTTCTGGTAATTATGTTTATCAGCTTGTGGTGGGCGAATTTACTATTTCAAAAAAATTAGTTTATCTGAAATAGACACTACTCAATACCTCAATACCGTTCGATTTTTTTAATAATTTTACTAATGTTTTTCGGGTGGATGCCGTAAATAATTTTGTATTATATTTTTTATAAGAGGTGAAGTGTAAAAGTTTTTGTGATTTTTACATTCCTTTTCCCTTCTGTGAAATTATCTTTACTGGAATTAGAAAAAAAAATATTATTGTTGGATAAAAGATGTGTACAGGTAACAGGGATTGGAGGTGAGTATGTTAACACCAAATTTACGATCAAACGCTTTTTTTATTATTCTTAGCATCGGGATTTTGGTCATAACAAATTTATATGGCCAGGGAGCCTCGAATGCCCTGACATTCGGGGGAACAGATGAATATGTGACCTTTGGTAGTGCACCGCAATTAAGAATTTTGGATAGTTTGACTATCGAATTATGGGTTAACATGCCCACGGCGCCAGGTAACAATATTACATTCCCAATTAATTTATATGCTTTAGTAACCTATGGAACAAATGGAGAAACTCAGGCGACTAATCAAATTTATCGTCTACAAGTAACAGACATTGATTTAACATCGGGTTTGGATTATCGGTATCAAATTGTTCATGAATCGGGTGCTGGAACGGATGTGGTCACCACATTTACTACCCCTCCCGTTTTTGGTCAGTGGTCACACATAGTGGTTCAACGTGATACGACCACCAGCACTTATCGATTAATGGTTAATGGAGATGTGGAAACCCCGGTGACTTACGCCGATAATCTTGACCCGAATGGTGCTACGTCCGGTATTGCGATTTTGAGTGGTGGGTTTGGATCAAGTCCGGGGTCCAATACTCCACCTGGTGGATTTTTGGTTGGAACCATGGATGAAGTTCGTATCTGGCATACTCTAGTTGATACCACCACCTTACGTAATTGGATGAATAGAAAGGTTACATCAAGCCATCCCTATTTTAACAAGTTAGCAGGTTATTGGCGATTGGATGAAAGCACGGGATTTACAGCTACAGATGAGACCGGAAATAATGATGGTACCTTGATGAATATGGAAACTACAGATTGGGGAACTTCAACTGCCCCTATTGGGGATGCATCGGTATTTGCCGAATCGGCAGATATTACAGAAACAGCTTCAGTACCTATTGATGTAGTTTTTGGAACGGGTTTGAACGCCCCGGGAGCGGGCTTTTCATTGGCAACTATTCAGGTGAATCAAGCACCGAATACCACGAGTGGATTATTATCTAATGTCCCCAATGTATATTGGGAAATATGGTCAGAGGATACCCTTTTTGATGGAGATTTTACGGCCACCGTTCGGTTTCATTTTGATAATGTCCCGGGTATTGCAGATGAGGTTAATTTGGTACTCTATAGAAGAAATGATGCCACCGGAACCTGGAGCCCTACATCCGCAACTCTTTTTGATGAGGGAAATAATTTCGACGGAACCGGATATTTCGAAATTACCATTACAGAGTTAACAGCAGGGGGATTCAGTGGTCAATATATCCTCACTAGCAGTGATGTGGATAATCCCCTACCCGTTCAACTTTCAACTTTTAATGCTCAAATTTTTCAAGAAGGGATTAAACTGTTGTGGGAAACGGAAAGCGAGTTAAATAACCAGGGTTTTGAAGTCTGGCGTTCAATGGATAATGAGGATAATTATGTTCTGGTGAGTAGCTATCAGACGAATAGTGATTTGCAGGGAGCGGGTAATTCGAATACAAAGCAAAATTATGAATTTTTTGACTCTCAAGTGGTAGAAGGTCATACCTATTACTACATCCTCTGGGATGTGTCATATGATGGGTCGAGGAGTAGTCATGGTCCTTTGAAAGTAGTTTTTGAGAAAAACTCCGCCCTATCTAACCAGTTTACTTTAAGCCAGAATTATCCGAATCCATTTAATCCCTCAACTCAAATACCCTTCCAGATATTTCCGGTGGAAGGTAAAAATCTATTTTCAACTCGTCTTATCATTACTGATTTATTGGGCCGAGAAATTAAAACCCTTGTAAATGATGTGTTGCCAGCCGGTACCTATACTTTTTCCTGGGATGGGAGAGATAATAATAATCGAATTGTTAGTTCAGGTATGTATCTTTATACCTTACAGGTTGAAAATAGATTGTTTACTAAAAAAATGATGTTTATCCATTAGTATTTATAATAAGATTTTAAAATTTAAAAACGCACCTCTAAATTTTAGTAGGTGCGTTTTTTTTAACTAAACTTTACTAAATAGGGTTTAATACAGAAATTATTCTGGGTAGTATTAATTATTCCTGTGAAATATAAGCCTTGTTCATGATAGATATTAAAGAGGAATTATGAATCCACTACTCAAACGTGTTCAGCTTCTTTCCAAAATTCCGGTATTTCATCTTTCCCGGGTGAGTGGGAGGGGGATTTTATATCCGGTAAATATTACCATCAGTCTCTTGTATGCCTGTAACTCCAGATGTAAAACCTGCAATGTCTATTTAAAAAAGGTCAAAACCTTTACAGTTGAGGAGTATGATCGCCTATTTCAAAAACTGGGAAAAGCTCCTTACTGGTTTACCTTTAGCGGGGGAGAACCCTTTTTGCGAAAGGATATTGCCTCCATTGTTCGATTGGCTTATCAACATACCCGCCCCGGCATCATCAATATCCCTACCAACGGTAGCTTTTATGATCGCATTCCCGAACTGGTGGAAGAAATTGTAGTGAATTGTCCGGAATCGGAAATTATCATTAATCTTTCTCTGGATCACCTGGGAGAACGGCATAATGAAATTCGCGGCCTGGAAGACAACTGGAATAAAGCGATGAAAACATACCAGGCCTTACGAGAGTTGAAGCGCTATCCCAATTTTACCATTGGAATTCACACTGTTATTTCGAATTTCAACGTAAAAGAATTTCGGGAAATTTATCAGGGGCTCATTGAGCTTGAACCGGATTCCTATATTACTGAAATAGCTGAACAGCGGGTGGAATTGGGCACGATGGATGAACCCATAACTCCCCAGGTAAATGACTATGCTGAAGCTATTGATTTTCTCCGCTCCGAAATGCGTAAGCGAAAGTATAAAGGAGTAGCCCAAATTGCCCAGGCCTTTCGCTATGAATATTATCAACTGGTAAAACACATTCTCCAACAGCAGACACAGGTGATACCCTGTTTTGCAGGGGTGATGTCAGCCCAAATCTCCCCGGATGGACATGTCTGGCCCTGTTGTATTCGAGCGGATTCCATGGGGAATTTGCGAGAACATGATTATGATTTCAAAAAAATCTGGCGAAGTGCTCAGGCAGCGAAGATACGAGAAAGCATCCGTAACAAGGAATGTCATTGCCCCTTGGCGAATGCCAGTTATACCAACATGCTGGCGTCTCCATCTACCATGTGGAAGGTGGTAAAGCATTTAAGGAGTTGGTAAATCGATTGATCTTCTCATTGAACCCAGCAAGCCAAATAACAAAAGCACCCCCCTGAGGAGGGTGCTTTTAATTTTTATAAGGGGGTTAAGATGTTCAGTTCAGTTGTTAAAAACAGACTTTCCGTTTCCAACGGAAGGTGCAGAAGTGTGAAGCTCTTTGTGGATGGTAAAGCGTTCAATCAATTCCTGTAAGTGTTCGGTTAGCTTGCTCAAATTTTCTGAGGTCAAGGAAAGGGTATTGGTGGAATGGAAGATTTGGTCAGCCACTGAGGAAATTCGTTCAACATTTCGAGATATTTCCTCACTGGTGGATGATTGTTGATGGCTGGCCGCGGCAATTTGATTGATACGGTTCACAATATCATTTACCGAGGCCACAATATTGGATAAGCTGGTGCTTGCCGTATCGGCCAGTTTCATTCCTTTTTCCACTTCTTCGGTTCCCCGGGTCATGGATTGCACCACCTGCTGGGTATCTTTTTGAATCCGGGTAATCATTTCCACGATTTCTTTGGTGGCGGCGGTAGTTCGTTCAGCCAATTTCCGCACTTCATCGGCCACTACGGCAAACCCCTTTCCATGCTGACCGGCGCGAGCTGCTTCGATTGCTGCATTCAAGGCCAATAGATTGGTTTGATCCGCAATCTCATCAATCACCTGGATAATTTCTCCAATCTGAGTACTGGATTCTCCCAGTGTATTTACCACATTCGCAGAATCAGTAACAATTTGAGCGATCGTTTTCATACCGCTGAGGGTCTCATTAAAATCCTGTTCGCCTTTGTTTGCCAGAGACGCGGCATTCCGGGCCAGTTCCACTGCTTCTGCGGCATTACGGGAGGTTTCCAGAATCGTGCGAGACATTTCCTCGATAGCCGCTGCCACCTCACTGGTTTGTTCCGCCTGCTCCCGTGCTCCGGCTGACATCCCTTCTGCAGAAATGGAGATTTGGGAGGAAGCCTGTGCCACCGATTCTCCCGCGCTATGAACCTCTGCTATGAGATTCCGCAGATCTGCCATCATCTGATTAATCTTTTTAATTAATTTACCCACCACATCATCTCGTTCAACCTGCAACTCGCGGGTGAGATCCCCTCTGGTAACCGCCGAAATCACCTCCTCAATTCGCTGGAATTGGGCTTCCAGGTATTCCTGTTGTTCTTCACTTCTTTTCTGCATCATCTCCGCATAATCCCGGGCTTTCTCTGCTTCTTCCTGTTTCTCTTTTAATTCAGTTAACATTGCCCGATTTTTGCTTATCATGGTAGTAAAAGCATTTGCCAGAGTCCCAAGTTCATCTTCATTATTACACCGGACATCAATATCAAAATTTCCGGAAGCTACCTGAGAAGCCGCTTCTTGCAAATTGAGAATCGGGTGGATGACATACTTGTTGAGCAATACCATCGCCAGAATAATAAAACCAAGAAAACAGACCAACCCCAGGATGGAAATCCAACGGGCGGTGACTTCCTGTTTCTGGATGGTTAAAGCCGGTAAGGAGACCAGAAAATAACCCACTCGTTGCTGATCGGCGCGGTAAATTACTTCTTCAGCTGACAGCAGGATAGGAATTCCATTGACGGTTGTACTCCATTGGGGTTGATTCAGTAGCTTTTGTAAAGCGCGGGTGTTATACGGAAGGAGGTTTAAATTTCTTTCCGCCAGTAAATGTCCGTCTTTGTCAAAAAAACCAGCTGCATTGGCATGGCCGGAACCGATGATATTGTCCAGCAAGGTATCGAGTTCCTCCTTGTTCTCCATCACCAATGCAAATTCAGCCTGAGTAGCTATTGTCTGAGCAAGGAATTTACCCCGCTTCTCAAACTCCTTCCTAATAAGCTCGTATCCAAAATGATGTTGAACATAAATGATGACCCAGTTGATCCCCACCACTAAAATAAACAGAAGTAAAAATTTCTGTTTTAAGGGAAGGGAATTGATTCTCTTCAAGGTTCTCACAACAACTCTCCCTTGTTTTTACTTGGCTGCATAAAAAATGGTATTTTCCAGATAAGCCTCTGGAATGTTTATGGATAAAACTTTTGCCGTCTGTTGATTCACAAACAGTTTCGTAGCGTTACCTTCCTTGATGATGCTAATGAAAGCCCCTTCATTTACCCAGAGATTCGAAGGTGCAAAGAGAGGCAGATTGGAAAAGATCGATTGCTTGATCAAATACTTACGACTCACCTCTCCATTCAATATTTCATCGTCGCCAATGACCCATAACACCTGTATATTGTGTTTCTGCTTTAAATTTTTAAACTCAGTGGGTACATCTTTTATCTGTTGCACATTAGAGACAACAATTTTAATCCCAAATTGGGCGGAGGCTCGTTCCAGTTGCGGGTAGAGCTTATTTGTATCGACAACATTCTCATTCCAGAGCACCCCCACGCATTTGAGTTCCGGGAAAAATTGTTTCATGATATATATTTGTTGAAGAGGAGTGACGATCCTCGGTTCTGCAAAGAAAAAGGATATAAACAAAATCATATCAATGAGTAGTGCCGCAATCCACATCCCTGTTCTTTTCATAAGAAATCTCCATACCGTGGTTAACATCCTGTTAATTTACCCTGGCGATGGTCAGAAGCATGGAAGTGGTGGTATCATTGATGAAAAGGCATGCTCTTTAGGCTACATCCAACTTCCATGTCTATCGCCTATCCTTTAAGATAATACATACTGTTTATCGACATGGGGGTCAGTCAACATTAGTAAGCCCACCAGATAGAAGGGAATTTGTGGGTCAGTCACGAACGCCCTATATATAAGGAAGGGGAGGAGGGAGGGAGAAAAACTTTAAAAACTTTTCTCAAGTTCAAAAAGTCAATTACGATGATTTGAATTGTAATTGGTTCAGGATGAACGCGTAGAATGGTGAACCGGATGTTCACAAGATTGACAACACAACTCTTTTCTGTTATTGGTCAGCAGCCGGTAACAGATGCTCACCCTCAGGGAGCAATGGTCGGAGAAGGATTTGCTTCTCTTCTCCAGGCCCTCCAGGTTAACGGAAACCACCCCTTCTCGCATCCTCAGAAAGTTGAACTGCCTGCTCAGCTCCTTCAGAGTATCAAGACACAGTTAGGTGAAATACCTTCCGATCCTTCCGGTGGTTGGATTCGCCTGACACTTTCCGAACCGCTGACGATGACTGGTGTTCAAAGTGACGGAACTCCTTCTCCATCGATAGTGGTAAAGGAAGTGCTTTTACCCGTATTTGTGACACCGGAGCATCTGACAACTCTGGCGAACAATCCAGCGGGGAAAACGAAAGCTGAAGAGCAGGATGGGCAACTTCATCTACTGCTCGCACCCTTAGAAGCCAATGCGGGAACTCTTCTGGTGCTGACACCTGCGGAACAGAGTTTATCGCAGGTTAAGGGAGGGGAAACCGAACCGGTTCCTGAGGGGGCACATTCTACGCGAAATCTTTATCATGCTGAGGCTGCTTGGCGGGAAGCAGGAAAGGAGCAGCCGCTGACAGAGAATCGTTCCTTGAGCAACCTCCTTCATGTTTCGGAACCAGAAACCATTGTGGGTTCGGGAAAGCAAGCGATTGCAGATGTTCAAAGTTCGGTGAAGATTGCGAAGACACACTTTCTCGGAGGTTTTTTTAAGGTACCACTTGTACCTGAGGTGTTCACTTCTACTTTGCCATTGTTATCAAATGATAATAATGGTGCTATGCTCACTTCAGCGGAACAATTCTCAGGAGAGCAGCGGGCTGCGCACTCGGAAACCCTACCCTCCGAACAGCAGGCATCTCCTGGGATTCATCATAAACAGATGGCTGCTCCTTTTTTTCCTCAGCATAAGTTAAGCATTGACACCGAAAATAAAATTGAGACTCTGTTACAAACCGGTAAAGGCATCACCAATGGGAGTGGTGTTCCCCTGAATGAGTTAATTTTATCTTCGAAAAATCAATTCTCCGGGAATCAAGTTACCTCACAACTTCCTGCAGGTGAACCTCGTGAGGCCAATATTCATCACCCAATGAACAGCAATCTCAATCCAGGATGGGGTTCCAGTCAGAAGAAGCTGAATCATTCACCTGTTCAGCCTAAACCGGATTTACCTCATCATGGAACCAGGAGTGGATTATTTTCCGGTGCACCGATGCAATCGGATGATTTACACATTGTATCCACGGTAAATAAATCACCTCAAACTGTATTTGTTTCTACAACTCCCGAAACGCAAAATGCCGCGAATTCCTCTTTCAAACCTTATCCGGAAATAACAAGCTATGATGTTGAGAGCGCAGGGAAGCAACAAGT
>RFIL01000429.1 GCA_003695285.1 Calditrichota bacterium | reverse complement strand
TCTTTACCCCGTCAGGCCAGTATCCTTGCCAGACCGCGGGTTCAGGAGTTTGTTGTTACCGGTATCAGCGAACTGGGTTTCTATGAGTATGATAAAGTAATGGCCTACATTTCCCTGGAACAGGCTCAAAAATTATTCCAGATTCCCAACGGGGCAACCCGCATCGAGGTGAAACTGGATGATTATACCCTGGCCAGTAAAGTAGCTCCCCTCATCGAAAGAAAGTTAGGAGGGTATCCCTATACCGCCCGGACCTGGTTTGAGCAAAACCGCAGTTTGTATAGCTGGATGGCGTATGAAAAAATGCTTTTTACCCTGATTTTAAGTTTAATCATTCTGGTGGCAGCGTTCAATATTGTCAGCTCACTGGTGATGATTGTCATGGAGAAAACACGGGAAATCGGTATTCTGAAAAGCATGGGGGCTCCTTCCCGTGGAATTTTACGGGTTTTTCTCTGGGAAGGGGTCATTATTGGGGTGTTGGGTACCCTGATTGGAAATGGTCTGGCTTATGGTATCTGCTCTATCCAACAAAAGTTCGGTCTGGTGAAATTGCCACCGGAAGTATATATCATTGATAGACTGCCGGTTGAGATGCATTTGCTGGATTTTACCATCGTTTCGATTATCGGGATGGGGCTCTGTGTGCTGGCAGCCTGGTATCCGGCTTATCGGGCTTCAAAACTAAATCCGGTTGAAGCGATCCGATATGAATAGTTAACTATGGAATCCATTGTGATAAAATAAAGTGATGAATTCATGAATGATGCCAAACATATTCTGGAAGCTGTTGATATCACCAAAACTTATTTCTCCGGTCCTTCACGGGTGGAAGTTTTGAAAGGTATAACCCTTCGGATTGATCCCGGGGAAATTATCGTTATCATGGGACCTTCGGGAGTCGGGAAGAGTACTCTGCTGAACGTCATGGGCACTCTGGATACCCCTACATCTGGCAATGTTTATATCAATGGCCAGGATGTATTTCAACTAAAAGAACAGAAGTTAGCTCAGTTTCGGAATCAGCATATTGGTTTCATCTTCCAGTTTCACTACCTGTTGCCGGAATTTACGGCGCTGGAAAACGTCATGATCCCACGAATGATCAAGGGGAATGACTGGAAAAGTGAAGAAGAGTTTGCCATTCAGTTACTCACAGATGTGGGATTGCAGGATCGATTGCATCATCGACCGAACCAGTTATCGGGAGGAGAACAGCAGCGGGTGGCGATTGCCCGGGCATTAATGAATCGGCCGGAGTTGATTCTGGCAGATGAACCCACCGGTGATCTCGACCGGAAAAATAGCCGGGCATTGTTTGAGTTGATTTTACAATTGAACGAAAAGTATGGTCAAACCTTCGTGATTGTTACTCATGATGAAATGTTTGCCGAGCAGGCACATCGAGTCATCCATCTGGAAGATGGTCAAATTGAAAAAGAGATGGTGCAGCGAAAAGTGGTCTCCTGAATTTGAAGGTTGTGCTCATCGACTGTAAATCATACATTTCACTATGCCATTAAAAACTACCACAGCCAACACTCCCCACCCATTGGACACTCCGGTACAGTTTCTGAAAGGGGTGGGTGAAAAGCGAGCGGAAGTTCTGGAAGCAGCCGGGATATCCACCCTCGAAGATCTATTGGAATTCCGCCCCAGACGCTATCTGGATCGTAGTGAGGTGAAACAAATTGCGCAACTTCAAATGGATGAAGAGGTCACTGTGATAGGTGAAGTGGTGGCTCATCAAATCCACCGTGGCAGGAGGAAGCGTCTCAGTGTGGCCATTCATGATGGGACCGGGATTTTAGAGGCGGTATGGTTTAATCAGGTGGAGTTTTTTTCCCGGATATTCAGCCAGGGACAAATTGTAGCCTTCAGTGGAAAAGTGGGGCGATTCCGTTACTGGCAGATGGTACACCCTGATTTTGATATTATAGGTGAAAAAAAGGAACAATTGAACACCGGCCAATTAATTCCTCTCTATCCTTCTACACAAGAATTTAAGAAAGTGGGGCTCAGTCATTATCGCTTTCGTCAAATTTTTTCTCGCGCACTTCAAAAATATGGGGACTCCATTCCCGAGACCCTTCCTGATTATCTGTTGAAAAAATATCGTCTGATCTCCCGTGCTGAAGCCTATCGTCAAATGCACTTCCCCGATTCTTTAGAGATGGTGCATCAGGTATGGCGACGTTTTAAATATGAAGAGCTTTTCTATCTTCAGATGGTCATGGCGATTCGTCGCCGCTTCCATGGTACCGAAGCCAGGGGTAAGGCGGTGCGCATAGACGACTCAGCATTGAAGGAGCTTATTCACGGTTTCCCTTTTACTCTCACCGGGGCTCAACAAAGAGTACTGGAGGAGATTAAATCTGATCTGGAAAGTGGTAAACCCATGAATCGCCTCCTCCAGGGCGATGTAGGGTCAGGGAAAACGGTTATCGCTCTACTGACGATGATGTGTGGTAAGTTTTCCGGATACCAGGCTGCATTAATGGCACCCACAGAAATTTTAGCTCAGCAACATTATTTTAATATCCGGGAATTATTGGGAGATCAACCGGTAAAGATGGCTCTGTTGATAGGAAGTTTAACTGCTTCCGAAAAGAGAGAAATTCATCGACAACTTTCAACCGGAGAGCTGGATCTGGTAATTGGAACCCATGCCTTAATTCAGGAAGGGGTGGAATTTAAAAATCTGGGAATTGTGGTGATTGATGAACAGCATCGGTTTGGAGTGACGCAACGCGGAGAATTGATCGAAAAGGGAGACATTCCCCATGTTCTGGTCATGACAGCCACCCCGATCCCCAGAACACTTGCTTTAACCATTTATGGAGACCTTGATGTTTCCGTGATTGATGAACTCCCCCCGGGAAGACAAACCATCAAAACATTCTGGAGAACAGAGGAAAGACTGCCTAAAATTTATGAATTTATCCGGGAACACCTGCGGAATAATGAACAGGTGTATGTGGTTTATCCATTAATTGAGGAATCTGAGAAAATGGATTTGAAAGCTGCAACGGAAGCCTTTCAATTCCTGCAAAAGAAAATCTTCCCTGATTACAACCTCGCATTGCTCCATGGTCGTTTGAAGATGCCAGAAAAAGAGGCCATCATGGATCAATTCAAAAAGGGTGAAGTTCAATTGTTAGTGGCCACCACTGTGATCGAAGTGGGGGTGGATGTTCCCCAGGCGACGATCATGATGATAGAACATGCTGAACGTTTCGGGCTCAGTCAGCTTCATCAGTTGAGAGGACGTGTGGGACGCGGTGCCCTCCAATCTTACTGTATTTTAGTTACTCCTCCGGAAATTAATGAAATTGCCCGGGAACGGATGCAGGTGATGGAAAGCACCTGTGATGGATTTGTCATTGCCGAGGAAGATCTTCGGCTTCGGGGATCCGGTGAGTTCTTTGGTACCCGTCAGCATGGAATGCCCGATCTGCGCTATGCCAATCTGGTCACAGATCAAAATATCATTTCTGTTGCCAGAAAAGATGCTTTCGAAATGATTAATTCCGATCCCTATCTCAGAAAGCCGGAACATCGGATGGTCAGAACCCAATTCATCAAGAACTATATTGAGAAATATCGTTTACCAAGTATCGCATAACATACTCATAACCCGGTAACTCGAATGTATCAACTGCATCCTGTGATTGTACATCTGGTCATTGCAGTCCTTTCCATTGCGATAACCGTAGATTTCCTATATCTGTTTACAAAAAAACAACGATTCTGGAAATTAGCCAGCATATTATTGCTTATCGGAACCGGTATGTCAATTATTGCCGTCCTTTCCGGGCAATCTGCCTATGACCTGGCAATTATTCCGGAGGGAGTTAAATCACTGGTGCGCCATCATCGTTCATCTGGAAAAATGACCATGTGGCTCTTCCTGGTTGTCATCACCATCCGGTTTCTATTTCATTATCTGGAGTGGTTTTCCAATCGTGTGAAGTGGTTTTATTACCTTCTTCTGGCGGTCGCTCTATTCTACCTGTTCCGAACGGGAATAATGGGAGGAGAGATGGTTTATATTCATGGAGTTGGGGTTAAAAAAGCTCAACCGACTTATACCAAGCCTTCTTTTGAATAATTCAATTTTAAAGTAAATTTGATCAGGTAAGCATTTCCCAGGCTTTTCGGGCAATATCCGTACGGTAATGCATTTTTTCAAAATGGATGTTGGATACGGTAGCGTATGCTTTGTTGACCGCTTCTTTCAGCACCGGAGCTAAGGCTGTTACACCAAGCACCCTCCCACCGTTGGTATAAAATTTTCCATTTTTGCGGTA
>RFIL01000062.1 GCA_003695285.1 Calditrichota bacterium | reverse complement strand
GTGTGGAATTATAATAATGCTTCCAACTATGACAAACGGAAAATTGGCTTTGAAGTGAACTTTGATCTGGATAAAGTGGGGGTTCAATCGGTTGTCGGTTCGGTCACCTCATCTTCTCTAACCGGATATACAGTCTATGTGCGCCCCTTCCGTTTTGGTAATCCGAACATACCGATCCTCAATCGTTTTCGAATTCACGGTACCTATGTCAGGGATGGTGGGGTAAAGACCGGCGTCCTGCTGGATTCCACTGCCACACTTCAAGCTTATGGGTTTGGCGCTGACCTGCGTTGGTTAGATCTCCCGGTATTAAAGAGTGCTCTTTATGCGGACATGGGGAAAATTAAAGACTACGGAAGTGGGAGTGCAGTTGGAATCAATGCAGTGATTCCCAATTTTATTGGAGTTTTTGCGCTCGGTGCTCGCTTTGAAAAACGTTTTCTGGGAGATGAATTTATCCCCAGTTTATTTGGCCCCCTCTATGAACTGGATCGTAACCTCGGTCTGTTCAACCGCATCCGAGCCGCCCAAAAAACCGAAGGATACTTCGGGGAACTCAGCGGGCATATCCTTCATCGGATTCGACTCACAGGGAATTTTCAAAAATTAAATGGCGTTGAAAATAGTGGTATCTTACATCTGGAAGCCAACGCACCAGACCTGGTTCCCCAATTTGAATTAAGAGCCTACTATGATAAAGCCGGAATTCAATCCTTTGAGGATGCTCGCACCCTGGACAATCGTTCTGTATTGACCGGAGAAGTGGGCTATCAAATCAATCGCTATATGTTATTAACCGTTATTTATCGCTGGTATTGGGTGGAAAATCCCGACAATCCCGGCGTTTACCAACCCGTGGAACGAATCGAACCCCGGGTCTCCTTTCGCTATCGTTTCTGATATCAATCCCTGGCACGTGGTTACGGGATTATATTCATGAATCCCATGGATCATCTCACATCTTTTTTGCAATCTCTGTGGCAACCGATGGAAGAATTATTTTTTCCATCGGTTTGCCTGCATTGTCAGGAGCATTTACTCCAACCCGCAGATTTACCTGCACTTTGTGAAGCATGCTTTCAATCCCTGAAACCTATCTCCTCTGAAGTTTTACAACACAATGTGCTACATCGATTGAACCCCTGCTATATTGACGACATTTATACCGCTTTTCAATTCAACGATGTTGTTCAATCTCTTATTCATGCTATCAAATATCAGCAAATGCCTAATCTTGGAAGAAAAGTGGGTAAATATGTGGCTACCTTGCTGGTATCGCAGATTTCGTTGCACCCTGAAGATAAAATTATCCCCGTTCCTCTCCACAGTACTCGTAAACGGGAAAGAGAGTATAACCAGAGTCTGGAAATAGCACGGGGCTTATTTGAACAACAGTTAAATCAGATTGATATCGAGATTTTAATTCGTGAACGCTATACTCTCAGCCAGACCCGACTAACAAGAGAAGAACGGCGGATAAATGTGGAGAATGCATTTCGAGTTACCCGGCCCTCGCAGGTCAGCGGAAAACGATTTCTTCTGATTGACGATGTGATTACCACCGGTAGCACCATGAATGAATGCGCCCGAGTTTTAAAAAGCCATGGTGCCACCCATATTACGGCAATTTCCATTGCTGCCCCTGTTCGGGCGGATTGACAACCTGGGAAATAGCCAACAATAAACGTATACCAACAACCCCGGAGCTTTTATGAACTCATCTCCCTCAGATACCCCCTCTCCCCCTCAGGATGCCGTATGGGAAACCACTTATCAGGTAACAACGCCTCATTATAAAATTGATGAACGCCCCGCTTCTGTATGGGAAAGTCTTCTTTATGGCTGGCAACATACTCTGGTAGACATATCTCCCTTCATCCTCCCGCTCGCAATTGCCGGAGCTGTTCAGATGACTCTTTCAGAGAAAGCCCAATTTATCAATTATTGTTTATTTGCCATGGGGATAGCTACTTTAATTCAAACCACTATCGGGAATCGACTCCCCATCATCCAGGGGCCCTCGGCCACGTTAACCGGAACCATGACCCCCATTGCTGCGCAAATGGGATTACCGGCTATGTGGGGAGCGGTATTTACCGGAGCCTTGATGGAAATGCTGGTGGGAGCCTCGCGAGTGCTGGTGATATTAAAAAAATTTTTCCCACCCGCAGTCGCCGGTGTGGTCATTGTCTGTATCGGTTTATCTCTGGGGCAATTAGCAATCAAGTTAACAATTGGAGATGGTCACCCCATAAACTTTGTTTATGCCGCTCTGGTGATATTATCCATTTTTCTTCTCCAGCTGCGTTTTTCCCATATTATGGGAGGTATTCTGGCCCGGGGTTCAATTTTTCTTTCAATTTGGATAATCGGATTGGGAGTGGGGTCCATCCTGCAGGATGTAAAGTGGGAGATTGTAGCTTCCAAGCCCTGGATTGCTTTTCCCGGATTTTTTCCATATGGAAATCCAATTGAGGGTTGGGAATACCACTTTGCCGCGATTCTTGCTGTAATGGCCGGATATCTTGGTTCTATGGTAGAATCTCTTGGTGATTATGCCGCCACCTGTGCTGTCTCCGGGGAGGTTTATCAGGTGAAACATATGAACCGGGGCATTTTTGCCGAAGGGTTAGGAAGTGCTGTTGCCGCGCTTTTCGGGGGAATACCCTGTACCAGCTATACGCAAAATATAGGCATCATTGCCACAACCCGAGTCGCCAGCCGCTTTATTGTACAAATAGCAGCTATTATCCTGATACTCTATGGCATCTGTCCCAAATTTGGTGCCTTGCTGGTAGCCATGCCCTCTGCCGTGCTGGGTGGGGTATTTATCATCGTCTGCGGGATGATTATCATTTCCGGTTTGCGATTGCTACAATCTGCGCCTTCCACCACAGCCAATTTCTTTTTAACCGGTGTCACCCTGGTCATCGCCACGGGAGTACCTATCTATTCTCGATTTACCCTGGGAAAAGAATGGTTAGAAAACCTCCCCGCCTTCTTAAGGTTACTAAGCACCAATACTGTTGTCCTGGCGGTCTTCAGCAGTATATCATTGAATATTATCCTGAATTTTTTTCAGCCCACTTCACGGGGCAAGGAAGATAAAAATTCCCCGGCAAACAACTGACAATTCCAGTAGGGAGGATTATTTCTCCAAGCAAACCCGGTTTACCGAGGACCTCAAACAAAGGAGTGAATGGGGTCATTTTTGAAATAGGATGGAGAGCAACCGGGGTGGTGCATCTTTCGGAGCATCGTCATCGTACCAATCTTGAACCTTGATGGGGCGAAATCCCACTTTTTTTCCCACAGATAGGAATTCTTCCTCATCATGATAAAAAGATTCGATATTAACCATTTGATAACTTACCGGATCAATAAATCGTGCCTGAGTTCCCCTCTTATGCTTTGCCGGATGGAGTTCAGAGATGTACAGATATCCTCCCTCCCGCAGTACCCGATAAGCCTCTTTCAAAACCGAGTCAATATCTCGAAGGTGTTCTAACACCAGATTGATGGAGATAAAATCACCGGATTCGGAGGGCAAAGGCCAGGGATATGCGATATCATGCTGAAGAAAGGTTACCCTTTCATCCGAAACCTTTTCCATGGCTCTTTGCAACATCTCATGGGAGAAATCCATTGCCACCACTGTCTTTGCCTTTTCGGCAAACCACACGGTATTTTTTCCAGTCCCGCATCCCACTTCAATCACTTCTTTACCTGACAGCTCAATTGGCAATTGTTGGATAACACGATGATCCAGATCGCGAGTGGGATTATCACACTGATCATAACTTTCCGCCCATTTGGCATATGCCTTTTGTGTTTTCAGTGATTTCTTCTTCATGTTCTGTTACTCGTCCTTCGGTGTTGTTATTGGTTTGATATTATGGGATCGCTTTCTCCCCTTCTTCCGGGTAAGTTGTTCGTGTACCGCCTTCAAGCTTTAGTTGACTGGAAATGCTTCAATGGTATCCAGCGAAGGAAACCCGATGGGAAATAGCTCCTGCATCACTGTCATCGTGGCCAGAACAGCTTCCTCATTTCGCGGAGGTCCTACCACCTGCATCCCCACAGGAAGTTTCTCCCGGGTTAATCCACAGGGTACACACCCGACCGGCAGCCCCGTCAGACTTAAGATAAAAGTGGGGGCGATCCAGTCCACATAAGTTTTCATGGGTTTTCCGGCTATGGTGGAGGGATAATTTTGTTCTACCGGAAAAGGGGGAATCGCCATACAGGGAGTTATGAGATGGTCATATTTTTGGAAGAACTCATAAAATTGAGCCCACATTTTTCCCCGGATGTGTTCTGCCTTACCCAATTGTTCCATGGTAACCTGCAGACCCGATTTAATATTACCCTTCAAATTATCCCCGAATTTTTCCACTTGATCGAGTCGTTGATATTGTTGTGCCACCATCCAGAAACCACGAATAAAGAGAAAGGGCTCCCATCCATAAGATAAATCCAGTTCCATCTCTTCTACCTGAGCCCCAACTTGCGCTAATTCAAGAGCAGCATTTCGACAAATTTCACGGATTTCATCATCCACTCCGATACCGGCAATATCGGGAGCATAGGCTATCTTTTTCCCTTTCAAGGAAGCCGCTTCTACTGCGGACAAAAAATTTCTCCCTGCTGTTGGCTGACAAACAGGTGATAAGGGGCTGGGTCCAGCCACTGATTGAAGCATCAGGGCAATATCCCCAGCGCTACGCGCCATGGGACCGGTTACCTGCATATTATCCCAGAGATATTCGGAAGGGTAGGTTGGAATCAGGCCTGGGGAGGGTCGTAACCCCACGACACCACAAAAAGAAGCGGGAATGCGTAATGAGCCGCCAAGATCGGTCCCTTCAGCCAGAGCGATCATACCAGTTGCCAACGCGGCCGCACCTCCACCGGTTGAACCCCCGGCACTCAATCTGGGATTCCATGGATTCCGGGTGACTCCAAAAACATCATTGAAGGTATTCCCACCTGTAGCAAATTCGGGGGTGTTCGTCTTACCCAAAATAATTCCACCAGCAGCTTTTATTCGTTGCACCACCAGTGCATCCTCTTCCGGAACATAATCTGCATATAAAGGACACCCAAAAGTCGTGCGGATTCCGGCTGTGGGAGTCACATCTTTTATTCCTACTGGCAAACCATAAAGCGGGAGAGATTTTTTCTTGCTATAATGCTCCGTGAGTTTTCGGGCTTCATCCAGGGCATTCTCTGCAATGGTCACCACTGCATTTATCACCGGATTGAGGCGTTGCAGTTGTTCCAGGGTCGCTTCCAAGAATTCCAGTGGAGAGATCTCCCCTTTTGCCATTAATTCTTTTATTTCTGTAGCGGGACTGCGAAGCAACTCAGAAATCGATGACATAAATGACTCCATTTTATATGGTATTTTGCCCTTTCCAGATTAACTGCCCACAGCAATGGTTAAACGATAACCCCTGCCTCGTAAATTTTCAACGACTTTTTCAATTTGTATCTCTCTAAATTTCTTCTCCAAACGCTGTAGGGCGGATCTTACCGCATCCTGAGACGTCATCCCGGCACGTTGTTCTAATTCTTCTAAAGAGACCACCTTTTGAGGAGATTCGCTTAACACTTTCAAAATCTTCCAGGGCCCACCGGTTAGCGGGATTTCTTGTGTGGTGTGGCCATTCTCAATTCGGGCACGTCCTTTTTTATCAGGGGTGCGCTTATCGGGTATCAATGTTAGAACTCGTTGCGCTAACACCGGAGGTTCAAAGCTGAGGATTTCCTGGACAATTAACTCACCAGGAATGCGGTAACTTCCATCGCGAAAATCCTTATATAATAAAGCCATATCTTCCAGAATCTCCCGGATACGATGTGAGAAAAACTCCCTTGATGCCTGGAGCTGGGAAGTTCCATGGCGTGCAATATTCTGTAACAATTTAAACGCCTTTTGATACTCAGGTTCAGGATGTTCCCGTAATTCATATATTGTTCGGCGTATTTTCTGCAGTCCGGTATTGATCAATACATCTTCCAGATAGTTTCGGACCATCCTTTCCACATCTGCCTCTTCAAGGTTTGGAAAAACCTTAATTAACTTTTCTTCCAGGGGAGTACGTTTAAGGGAATGCAAAAGTACATTAAGCTTATGAAGGGCTGGATGAAGCAAGGTTGGATGTCCGCCGGTCAGGTCACGAATCACCCGGAACCAGATATCGAGACGCTTTCCCAGCAATTTTTTAAATTTTGAAAGCATAAAATTTTCTAACTTCTTCTCCCAATCTCCCTCCCAGGGATCACAACGCACAGTGACCATAGCATTCAGGATAAAAGACCAGAAAAATTTCCACTGATCGATAAATGCTTTTTGTTTCTCCGTAGATCGGTAGGTTAACATCTGAGCTGGTTTAGAACTTCCTGATAAAACAATTTTTGCATTCTGAACGGAAGTACTTTTGATGAGCGAATCAATATATCGCAAACTATCTTTAAACTTCTGAAGATTATCAGTGTCAGTGGCTAATAAGTTCCGAAAGAAAATATCGACGTCATCCATCAGGAGGTGAAAGGACCTCTCATTTGAATCAGCTCTTGATTTAAGTTCCTCTATCGCAGCTTTTTGATCCCGACCATTAATAAAAATCACTTCTAAAGACCCATCTTCTAACCGTTCCTTCAATTGTTTCAACAATATGGATTTCCCAACACCTCTCCCTCCAAAGATATAGACCTTTTGTTCGTGGGAGGTTATCAATTCCTGCAGTATATCCTCATAGAGGAAAAAAACTTCAGACTCTTGAATTTCACCCTTTCCATTTCTTCCCATTGTTCTATCCTTCAACTTTAAGATTCATTTTTCCATTGCAAACGGTGAGATAAACCACCCTCAATTTAAGTGATACCCGCTTTTTGTTCTCCGACCATTTTACCCTTAAAATTGATGTATCGGATGAGTATTGGAGCAGAAATAAACCACTGTGAACCCGACTTCTTGCTTTCCTTCAACACCACTGTGCCGATCTGTGATAACTTTTTTAGATGCTGCTTTATGGTTTCCAGCGAAACCCGCACCCCATCCTTATTTAATACAGAATGTATTGTGCTACAATCCATACCTTCCTGGAAGCTGTTTCTTTCGTGAAAATTAGCCAGTACCTGTAAAATCTTCATATCCAATTGATCGTCGAGAATGAAATCCACTTTGTCGATAAATTCAAGTCCGGATTCCATCAATTCCAGAAGACTTTTTTCAAACAATTTACTCGTATAATGCACGATCCCACTCTTTCGTTCTCTGGCGCTCTTCCACATTCGTAATGCAATTCGGCTTATCCAGAATGGATTTCCCCCGGTCTCCCGGTGAATCCGTTTAGCCAATCCCTTTGACACTTGAATATGATATTTGGTCTCTAGTTTTTTTGCTCTTAACAAGTCTAAAGTTTCCTCAGGCGACAATCCTTTCAGCCGGACTTGTTCACATTTTGCCAGTAATTCATAGATATGTGATGGAATGGAATTAAGGGTAGCATCATGCCCCACCAAGACGATAAAATTTCCCTCACCACTCTTTAGCCCGGTATAAAACTCGACAAACTTATCCAGTTCTGAAATTTCATTCGTTTGTGCTAATACAGCGGTAATTTCATCAAGCATGAGAACAAAAAAAGGAGATATCTTTTCTTTAATGATTTCTATAATCTTTAACAGAGGAAGCTCTTCTGACAACGAAAGAGGAGCCCCGATTCCTCGGGCAATTTGTTGGGCTTCTTTAATCAATCTCTTCTTTAATTCAGTCTCAACCATTCCCCAGGTCGTCCAACTTGGAGCTTCATAATAGTGCTTGAAGATGAACCCCGTATAGATATGTTCCAGTTCTCGAGCAAATTTTAAGGCCAAAGAACTTTTACCAATCCGCTTTGGACCACAGATGAGAACCGTCCGACTGTGTTTTTGTGAGGTTCTCAGAGGATGGGTTACTGATGCAAAGGATTCGCGCAGTTGGGCTAATTCCTCTTCCATCCCATAAAAAAAGTTATCATCCTTGATACTATCACCGCTCCAATAGGGAGGGGGTTGCACCAATTCTTGATAGATGTGTCCCCTCCGGATAGGTAACATATTTTCATATGCCGCGTTGGGGGGATCATCTGGTCCCAAAACAGATTTAACCCCATGGATTTTCTGCAATTCCCTCATTAGCGTTTTCGTAAGCTCACGGTTAATATAATCAACCCTTATCCGAATAACCCCTTCCCCACGGTTGACTCGTATTCCGGCAATCTCAATAATATCAATATTTAATCCGGCACACGTTTGTAAAATTTCGGCGCCAATCCCGATTCGATTGTTAAAATAAATTACAATGTATTGAGGAGGAGTAACGTGACGCTGGAGTGTTACAGGAATTCCCCCCTGTCCACAGGGAAAGCCAGAGGTGTGTAACATCCAGATACCATCCTTTTCCTTTCCTACCAGATGCCTGGAAAGAGATGCATTACACTCCTTACAAAGTTTAAGCTCTCGAATTCGTTTACCATCATTTTTCGGAAACTGGAGTTCATACATCAAATGCATTACCTTTTTCTCGATAATCTTCACCAACTCATCAACAAAGCGATTCACCATGGATTCCAATAATTTAATATCATATCCCAATAATATTCCTTTGTGATAAGAAGCATATACTCCCAGATGGTATAACCAGGATTTTCCAAGCGAATATTTTGGGAATTCAGTTACGGTGAGATTAAAGTTTTTTTTCAGATTGAAAGCGGCTTCTTCGATGAACGTATCGAATAACTTCTGATCATCAATTTCAACGACCCCTTGTTCCCGTAATTTTTGGAGGAGCCAATTGCGCCCCTGATCGATCAAAGCAGGACGATAATACCGTCGAAACTCTTTAAAGATTCTTAACAGCCTCTTCTCTTCCCTACTTTTCTCTTCTTTCAAACGAATGGCATTTATTTTGGAAAGAAGTTTTAAGGGAAGGGGAACCAATTCTCTGGCTAGTTTCAGGTTGACGATATCTCCATGATTCAGGGGATGAAGGAGATCAACCTCATGACCATTCACCAGCGCACCCTTCAAATGAGCGAGAAAAGAAAATTTGATGGAATAGGCAAAATCCAGAACGGTTGACCCCAGAGGCAACACCACCGGTCGTCCATCCGGTGCAAATACCTTAATTTGTTTCAGGATATTCTCTCGGGAAGAAACCGATTTAAAATCTGAGTGGGATTCAACCTGAGCTTCCGGTTGCCCGGAAAATAATATCTTTTTAACCCGGACGAGGGTATCAGCAATCATTTCATTATAGCGGATCTCATCAATGGAAATGGGGAGAATCCGAATTTTCAGTGCCCGGAAGGAAGGGGCCAGAGCGCGTTCCGGGTTGATAATCGTATGGATGGCTTTATACAATCCTCGTGATGGTTCACCAATATAGTCCTTTAGCTTACCCGGCTGGTGGTTAAATTTCTGATGCAAAATATACAATGCCCGATAACAGGTTTCTTCATCTTTACATTTTATGGTGAAATACCCAAAACGATCCATGTGTTTCATCCAATCTTCACGGTCCACCCTTTCCAGGCGGCGGAGTGTTGAGGCTACATGGCGCCATTCCCAGTTGATGTCTTCCTCCTTTATTCCTAACACCATAAAATGCTTAGAGAATTCTACGCGCAGCCGTTCACTATCATTTCTAAAAAGGTGGTTATTCAGCATCTCAATGGAACAGTTTACCACCTCCATAAATTGGTCACGTTTATAATGGAAAAGTATTCCATTTTCCAATGCTATTTTTTCCAGCCAGAAACCAAAAAAACTGGCTGTGTTAATAACAATCTTTTGATAGAAATTATACCACACTTCCCAATCTTTTAATTCCGGATCATATAGCCTGGGAGATATCCAATCTGGTTCAAATGGTATGGGTTTACTATGATATTTTTTGGTCCATTCCCTCATCTTCCCTTCCGGATCAATCTGATATAACTTTACAAAAATAAAAAGGGCAATCGAGCGCTCATTTTTTATTTCGGGGAGAACATATCGTCGATAGTGTTGCTCCACATCTTCGTCTCTGACATTCAGAGAACGGAGTTTCTCACAATCCTTTAATATGCTTAGCATGTTGGGTGTAATTTGTAATTCATTTTGATAAGTTGAGAGGAGGGTAGTATCCAGGGGAAATAAATAGCCGGCCTTTGCCATTTCCAGATCACAAAAGGTCTCATAAATCCGTTTACCGACCGTTAGCATGTGTTTAAACAGTGAAGCATCACCACGAAATTTCCCCATGTGGGACAATTCTTCAAGCACCTTCCGGACATGATATGCCCAGAACTCAAATTTTAAATGCTCCTTACACTGCATTGTTTAATCCCCCGCATTTCAACATGTCTCTATGAAAAGAAGATTTAATTGATGCCACTCAGAAACATTCGATGAGCCAGTAGATGGTTTTACCTGGAATATCGGACAGAGGCTAAGATTTTTACGAGCAACAGGTTATTTTTT
>RFIL01000061.1 GCA_003695285.1 Calditrichota bacterium | reverse complement strand
GCTGTCAAACTCTCCAGCCCCAATGCGGTCCGTGCAGTTGGAAGAGCCAATGGCCGAAATCCAATTTCAATAATCATTCCCTGCCATCGTGTTATTGGAAGGAATGGAAAATTAGTTGGTTATGGTGGGGGGTTATGGCGAAAGGAGTGGTTGCTGAAACATGAAGGTAGTTTGCTCGCTTAATCAAGGTCTGGGAGTGTCGGTTGATTGGTAAACTAAAATGGTTCCTGCTGGCCTTAATCCTGTTGTTGACTGGAATACAGGATATATGGGGTCAGGAAAGGAAAATTCTTTTTCATGAGCATCGTGAAACCTCCAATATAGATTTTCATTCTTTTTATCCCCGACTAATTCTGCGTTATAAACTTGGCCCATTTTACAAATTACCAAAGAACCCCTTGTTAACTCCATCACCAGGCTCCTGGGATGGCCGTGATGTAGCCGATCCTTATGTTGTGGTTCGAGCAGATTCTATCATATTATTCTATGATGGGGATTCCGATGAGCGATATCATATTGGATATGCGGTTCTGGATCCCTCCGGGTGGTTCTGGGAGAAACGGGGGATGATTTTTTCCGGGAGTGGTGCTTTCTGGGATAGTTTTCATCAGATTGCTCCAGTGGTGGTAGAGGAGGGGAGTGGTATGAAAATGTATTATAATGGAAATTCGGAGGATAGTGAGTTAGGGTATCAATTTGGATTAGCTATATTGAAAGAGAACAGGTGGATTTCCTCCCAGTTGCCTCCGATTATGGGATTGGACACCTCTTCCTGGGACTTCTCCGGCAACATATATGGTGATGTGGTATACATACCGGAAGAAAAACGTTATCGGTTATGGTATAGTGGATTTCAGGGGCCAATCTCTTCCATAGGAATGGCTGAATCTTCTGATGGGATACATTGGAAAAAAAGGGATGAGCCGGTGTTGACGCTTCTCCCCGGGGTCATTGCCCCGGATATCCTTTTCAATGGTGAGCAATATTTTATGTTCTTTGTGCAGGTTTTCGTAACTCATGGGCAGGCGCGAACCAAGATTGTACGCGCTACATCAAAGGATGGTATTCACTGGGAGAATTTTCAGGATGTATTATATCCAGAAAAATCCTGGGAAGGTTCACGGGTGATGAGACCCAATCTTTCTTTTTTTAATCAACGGGTTTATCTGTATTATTGCGCCCAGAAAGGTAGCCGTTGGCAAATTGGGGCAGCCTATTGTGACCCGGAGTTTGTTCCGGAGGGGGTATGGAAATCATCAATCTTGAATATTCATGGCTCGCGTTTGAAAATCCAATTTGAGCGCCCTGAAGGAACCGGGTTAATGCTCATTCTTAATGAGTTGGAGAAGAACAAAACCTTAATGTATGACATTTTAAATGATGGAAAAATGCTTCGGGAAGGGGTCTATGAAAAAATTCTGGAATTACCTGAGGGATTCCACCTCAATCGATGGACCCTGCAACTAAAGTTAAAAACAACCCGAATTCATCGAACGCCAGTTGTTTATCGAGTTGAGGTAATACCATAAGATTCATATAGAATCAATTCACCAGTAATCCCCTCTCAGGGTATCCTTAGTTAAGGTTTTTTAAAATTACCCGTGGAGAACCGGAGGCAGACATGGTCGGCCCAACACATGAACAACTTTTGGTATTCCTGTCAAAAGGTTATGCTTAAATAAACCGATACTCCATTAAAGGAAAAATGCTTTAGTAGTATTGCAGCTAATACAAAAAAAATTAACCGTGAGAGCTATGACGAACCGAGAGATTGAACGAAAATTTCTGGTAATTGGGAATGAATGGAGAAACTTAGCTAAAGGGATTCTGTATCATCAGGGGTATCTCAACACAGATCCGGAACGTACGGTGCGAGTACGAATTGTGGAAAATAAAGGCTTTTTAACAATCAAAGGAATTTCTCAGGGAGCATCTCGAGTGGAGTATGAGTATGAAATCCCGGTTGAACACGCCAGGGAACTGCTGGAACAACTCTGTCTGTTTACCTTGAAAAAAGTTCGCTATAAAATCTCCTATCATGGATTGATCTGGGAAGTTGATGAGTTCTTAGAAGCGAATAAGGGATTGGTTCTGGCAGAAGTGGAGTTACCCGATGAATCTTATCCTGTGGAGACTCCTGAATGGGTGGGGGAGGAGGTCACCGGAGACCCACGCTTTTATAATCTCTACCTCAGTCAACATCCTTATAGAGACTGGACTGATGAAGAAAAGATAAAATAACAAAACGCCGGCAATGAATCACCACCGGCGTTTGTAATTTTCATTGTAGAGGGAAAAATTATTCTTTAACCACCCACACTTTAATGTGTGCTTCCACCTCGGGATGCACTTTTACCGGTACTGAATAAATACCCAGTGCTTTGATGGGCTCTTCCAGAATGATTTTTTTACGGTCGATGTCATGTCCTTCTTTTTTAAGCGCTTCGGCAATATCCATGGAGGTAACAGAGCCAAATAACTTATCTTCTTCTCCTACCGACACCGAAATGGTCACAGAAACCTTATTTAATTCCTCAGCCAGGGCTTCTGCTGCCTTCTTTTCTTTATGTTTACGCTGTTGTTTTTGACGTGCTTCCTCTTCCAGCATCCGAATGTAATTGGGCTTTGCCGGATAAGCAATCTGACGGGGAAACAAAAAGTTCCGGGCATATCCCGGTTTGACGTTTACAATGTCTCCAGCTTTGCCGAGATTTTCATAATCCTGACGTAATACAATTTTCATAATTTGCCTCACTTCCTGTTAATAACTCGTGACCTACTTTTTTCTTTGTTCTGGCACTTTGTTGCGTTCAGATGCTTAACGTTGAATATCTGAGACAAACGGGAGTAATGCCAGATGTCGGGCACGTTTAATGGCCTTTGCTAATTGTCGCTGTTGCTGAGCAGTATTTCCTGAAGTTCTCCGGGGCACTATTTTGCCCTGTTCGTTTAGATATCGAACGAGAAGTTTGGTATCGCGGAAATCAACAAACACGATACCATTTTCACTCAAACGACTGACACGTTTTTTTCTGGGTTTTAACATAGTTCAATCCCCCTATTCAGATTTGGTTTCTTCAGTTTTTTCGGCTGGTTCCGGAGTTGTCTCAGGTTCGCTCTTTTCTTCCGAAATATCGACGTCCTGGGTTAACTCCTCATTTTCATCCTCCACCTTGACTTCCTTCTCAGGTTCAGTGGGAGTGGGGGTGGGAACCTCACCACCCATGGTTTTGGCCCGTTTGGCGTTCAACTCTCGTTGCTTCAATTCTTCTTTTGTGACGACATACGTCAGATAGCGTAAGACCCGATCGTTGAGACGATATTCCTGTTCGATAATTTTAGGAATATTCAAATGACTATGGGCCATAAATTCAATCTCAACATAGAATCCACTGGTTTTCTTGCGGATGGGGTAGGCCAATCGTTGCTTGCCCCATGGGTTATGGCGTTTGATGACCCCACCATGATCTTCGATGAGTTGGATGATTCGGCTGGTGATGGTTTCGACTTCTTCGGGGTTTTGAGATACGTCGACAATAAAAATGGTACAATACAGCTTTTGCATAAATCCTCCTTTGGTCGTTGCGGCCCCCTCTCTAGGTGAAGGGAGCAGGATTGTTTACGCTAAGAGTTTATGAACTATTTAACTATTCCTCTTACAGCGGCGCAAATATAGGAAAGTTTGAAAAGGATTTCAAACAAAAAGATATTTAAAAGCAGAAAAAAAGCTGCCGAACACTCTTTCGACGGCTTTCCTTCTTGAAGATAGCAGAAATGTTTATAATAAAGGTGCAATGACCAGTGACACCACACTCATCAACTTGATTAAAATGTTCAATGAAGGACCGGAAGTATCTTTGAATGGGTCCCCAACGGTATCACCTACCACAGCCGCTTTGTGGGGATCGGAGCCTTTGTAATAACTTTGCCCGTTGATTTCAATGCCTTCCTCAAACATTTTTTTAGCGTTATCCCAGGCGCCACCGGCGTTGGCCTGAAAGATTGCCATGAGCACACCACTCACGGTTACCCCCGCCAACAGACCACCTAACATCTCCGGACCGCCGAGAAATCCCACTACAACCGGGACCAGCACTGCTAACAGCCCGGGGGCTATCATCTCTTTAATTGCGGCTTTAGTGGAAATTTCGACGCATTTACTATATTCTGCGGTTCCTTCAGCTTTTTCAAAAGTTGCCTGATCTTCTTTACTCCATTCCTGAAAATCTTTGTCCTGATTCTTTTTCATCACTTCCAGTGCCGCTTTTAAAGGAGCGATGGTGGTAAATTGACGTCGAACTTCTTCAATCATGGACATGGCTGCCCGTCCCACCGCTTGCATGGCAATGGATGAAAACAGAAAGGGCATCATTCCGCCGATAAACAGGCCGGCCATAACCTGGGCTTTGGAAATATCAATCGACTCGATGTGAGCCGCGGTCATAAATGCTCCAAATAATGCCAGAGCTGTGAGGGCTGCAGACCCGATGGCAAACCCCTTACCAATGGCCGCGGTCGTATTTCCAACGGCATCTAATTTATCCGTTCTCTGTCGTACTTCTTTCGGGAGTTCGGACATCTCTGCGATTCCACCTGCGTTATCGGAGATGGGACCATAAGCATCCACCGCTAGCTGGATTCCGGTGTTGGAAAGCATTCCCACCGCGGCGATGGCAATTCCATATAACCCTCCGAATTTGAAGGCGATGACAATAGCAGTGGCAATGATAATAATAGGAAGAGTTGTGGAACGCATGCCTACTGCCAATCCAGCGATGATATTGGTCGCAGTTCCTGTCAGTGACTGGCGGGCAATCCGTAAAACCGGAGGTTTACCAACACCAGTATAAAATTCGGTAATGATACCGATTAATACTCCAGCAATTAAGCCCACCACTGTGGCCCAGAAGATACCGGTTGCGGTTAGTTCCCGGGTTACATCAAACAAAGGATCATGAAAGGTCCATTTTTCCGGGAGCAGCCAGTGAATGATAAACCAGGAAGCAATGATCATAAAAATGGAGGATCCGAATTCTCCCATATTTAAAGCCTTCTGAGGATTTCCTCCTTCTTTGACTTTTACAAAAAAAGTTCCCAGTACAGACATAACAATTCCCACACCGGCGAGTACCAGAGGAAGCAATACCGCGGACAATCCATTAAAATTATCCTGAAATCCACTGCTCATAAAGGCAGCTCCCAGGACCATGGTACTGATAATTGATCCCACATAGGATTCGAAAAGGTCGGCCCCCATGCCAGCCACATCACCGACATTGTCACCTACGTTATCCGCGATGGTGGCGGGGTTGAGAGGATGGTCTTCAGGAATACCGGCCTCGACCTTTCCTACCAGGTCTGCCCCTACATCTGCCGCTTTGGTGTAAATACCACCACCCACGCGGGCAAACAAAGCGATGGAGGAGGCTCCAAAGGAAAAACCCGTGATGACAGTGATCACCTTGTTTAAATCAGCATGGGTGTTTACCCCAAAAAATTTGCTGTAGAAGAAAAAGAGGATGCTTAAACCCAGAACTCCCAATCCAACAACTCCCAGACCCATAACGGAGCCCCCGGCAAAAGCAATCTCCAATGCCGGGCCCAGTCCTTTACGGGCGGCATTGGTGGTGCGCACATTGGCTCGAGTTGCCACTCGCATCCCGATAAAACCGGCACTGGCAGAGCAAATAGCGCCTACCACAAAAGAAATAGCCACCAGTGGGTGGGATTCCGGTGAATTCATGGCGCTAAAACCCAGTAATAAAGCAACCACCAATACAAAAATTGCCAGAACACTATATTCCGCTCGTAAAAATGCCATGGCTCCATCGGCAATATGAGCGGCAATTTTCTGCATCCGTTCTGTCCCCGGTTCCTGTCGTGTTACCCAAACGGATTTCCAGAAGGTGTATAATAAACCCAATACACCCGCTACGATGCCTAACAATACCAGAGTTTCACTGTTCACTCTCTGTTCCTCCTTAAGTTAAAGCGGTTGAGTAAGATTATCTATAAGTAGCTATTCAGACCTTGCGGTCCTCATAGTGTTCATTAATTCACAATTGCAGCAATTATACGGCTTTGTCAGCAAAAATTCAACCCGGAAAAAGATTTTCTCATTCAAAAATATTTCGGTTATAACGCGACATGGTATACTCAATACCCTGCTGAATAAACGATTCGATAGCTGCGACGGATTCGGTGATTAAATCCGGTAAAATTTTTCTTTCCGATGCAGAAAACGGTGACAGAACATAGGAGCGAGGATCGTTAAAACCATTGCCAATGCCTATTCGCAAACGTGGTATCTCATTGGTTTGCATTATCTGAAGAATGGATTGTAATCCCTTCTGACCTCCAGCACTTCCCTGAGGTCGAAGTCGTAGCGTGCCAAATGGAAGGTTAAAGTCATCCAGGACTATTAACATTTTGGACAGATCCGTGATTTTATAATAATTAACCACCTGTTTTACCGCCTGCCCGCTGAGATTCATATATGTGAGGGGTTTGATAAGTAATGTGGAGTGATGCTGAATTTGAACTCTGGAGACCAGATACTGACCTTTACCCTTTTTGAAATGGCCGTGAACCTGTTCGTTGAGCTGATCCACGACCATGAAACCGATATTATGTCGGGTGTTAGCGTATTCCTCCCCCGGATTTCCCAAACCAACAATTACATACACCTTATAATCCTGTTTCCAGTGGTGTTTCCAGTCGATTATTCTTCAGATTCTTCCGGTGCTTCTTCTTCACCTTCGGCTGCAGCTTCAGCCGCTGCCTCTTCCGCAGCTGCTTCTTCTTCAGCACTAATAGCGGCTTTGGGCAGTTCTACCAGCGCTATGGTTTCATTGGGATCATTGAGGATGGTTATATTCTCAAAATTTAAATCCTTCACCTGAATGGAGTCGCCCACATTTAATTCGCTGACATCCACCTCAAGATGATCCGGTAAGTGGCGAGGGAAACATTCGATTTCTAACTCTCGGGTTAAATGTTCCAGGATGCCACCTTGTTTTACCCCAACTGGAGTTCCTATCAGTTTTAATTGTACCGTTACTTCTATCTTTTCACCCATGGTAATTCCGAGAAAATCCACATGAACAACCTGGTCAGTCAAAGGATCGTACTGAACATCCTTTACGACACATTTTCGTGGACTTTTTTCTCCTTCAATTTGCAAATCAATCAGACCGTGGGTATGTCCTAAAAACTGAGTGATCTGTTTGGAATCCAGCAACAGGGAAAGAGCATCATCGCCCCGAAAATAAAATACAGCGGGTATCAATCCTTGCCGTCGAAAACGTCGGGCAAAGCGAGACCCGAATTGTTCTCTCCGTTTTGCTTCAATGATTTCAGCCATGTTAAAACTCCTGGGATTATTTTAATCACATCACCATCTACTCTCCCGGTGAATGAAAAAAGTGCAAGCAATAATTGCTTGCACATCAGGGAAAGCAGTTCAATCTAAATTTGCTGGGGTGCCAGGATTCGAACCTGGGAATGCCGGGACCAAAACCCGGTGCCTTACCACTTGGCGACACCCCAATCATAAAAAATCCGGCGGAATAT
Source organism: Calditrichota bacterium (assembly GCA_003695285.1). Classification (GTDB taxonomy): domain Bacteria; phylum Calditrichota; class Calditrichia; order RBG-13-44-9; family J075; genus J075. The sequence goes on along the minus strand of RFIL01000061.1, from coordinate 4,211 downwards.
AATACCATACTTTTTAGGTGTCAAGATCTAACTAAAAATTTGCAGGGAAAGTTTCCGCTGTAACCGTTCATAACCTTCCATTTATGTTCTATTACGGAATCGGTGAATTGTGCTTGAATTTCCTGAAAAATTTACATTAAATTCTTCGGTGTTTTACTATAAAATAGATTGTTGTACATTATTAATTCTGGCTGAGGGGCATTTTCCCGGTCTATTTTTTAATTTGCTTGATAATTGAATCGACAGGTGTATGCTAAAATATTTAAAAATTCGACATTTCGCGCTGGCTGATGATCTGGCCATTGAATTTCAACCTGGATTAAATATTTTAACCGGAGAAACCGGAGCTGGTAAATCCATCCTGGTGGGAGCGATTGCTGCGGTCCTGGGTGAACGGGTTTATACCGAAGTTATTCGGACCGGTAGTGACAAAGCCATGGTGCAGGCGGTTTTTGACATTCAACATCTTCCGGAGCTGGCCAAATTGCTTCAGGAAAAAGGAATTGAAACAGGAGATGAACTCTACCTGCGCCGAGAAGTTTTTCGTAAAGGGAATTCCCGTGCCTTCATCAACGACATCCCCGTGACGGTAAACACCCTTGCGGAAGTGGGTGACTATCTGATGGATATTCATGGACAACATACCCACCAGAGTTTATTGAAAAGGGATACCCATCGTCAATTCCTGGATACCCTGGGGAAATTATCTCCGCTATTGAATCAGGTTTCTGAGGCGTACACCGAGGTGAAATCGCGATTCCAGCAACTTAATGAGTTACTGAAGCGCAAGGAGGAGCTCGAGAGTCAGTATGAGTTGTTTCAATTTCAATACAAAGAGATTGAAGATGCGGGATTAACACCGGGAGAAGATGAAGAACTGGAAAAAGAACGCCATCTTCTGATGAACCTGGAAAAAATCTTTGAAGTTTCCGCTAAATTGAATGAGTTATTTTCTGAAGGTGAAGTGAATTTGCTGGAGATGACCGCTGAGGCAGAACGACGTCTGGAAGAGTTGGCTGGATACAGCGATGAATTGGAAAAGATTGCCGAGGAGTTTTCTTCTGCCAGAATTGTTCTGGAAGAAAGCGCTCGCAGTGTACAGGAATTTGCCAGTCGCCTGGAATTTGATCCCCAACGTTTAGAGGAGGTAGAACAACGACTATCGCTTATAGAACGGTTAAAGAAAAAATATGGGGCAACCATAGAGGAAATTCTAAACCATCAGCAACAACTTAAACAATCTCTTGAGCTCAGAGAAAACTTTGATTTCGAGATTCAGGAGTTAAAAAAGGAATATCAGGATGCCCTGACCGTTTTTCGGGATCGGGTGAGACAACTATCCCAACAAAGAGCAGTAATCGCCAGAGAAATTGAAGAGAAAATGGAGGCGAACCTAATTGATTTAGGAATGCCCAAAACTCGCTTTCAGGTGCGATTGAGTAAACAGGAGGATCCGGCGGGTCTGTTTGAGGAAGATGGGAAAACCTATTTTGCGGATCAATATGGGGTGGATCAGGTGGAATTTTTTATTTCGCCCAACCCGGGAGAGGATTTTAAACCCCTGGCCAAAATTGCCTCCGGAGGAGAAATCTCACGCATCATGCTGGCTTTAAAAAGCATTCTGGCAGAAAATGATCGCATCCCCACCCTGGTGTTTGATGAGATTGATAGTGGAGTTTCAGGACGGATAGCAAGAGCAGTCGGGAGAAGTATTCAACAGCTCAGCAACAGTCATCAAATTCTTTGTATCACTCACCTGCCTCAAATTGCTTCTTATGGCACATCTCATTTTTCAGTAGAAAAGTATGTGGAAGATGGCCGAACCTTTACCCGGATTGTTCCTTTAACAGAAGAAGAGCGCATTGAAGAAGTCGCCCGATTGATGGCCGGGGAAAAAGTCTCGGATATGGCACGAGAAAGCGCTCGTCAGTTAATTGAAGAAGGCAAAGCGGAAGGGGCATCCCAGAGTTAACCCGGCGTTGAGCTGGATTGATTCAGAACTTTAAACAAGTTTCACAGGAGTGACGGATGGATAAATTTGTAATTGAGGGGGGTATCTCACTTTCCGGTACTGTTGAAATCAGTGGTTCCAAAAATGCGGCATTACCTATCATCACGGCCTGTTTGCTGGCTCCCGGAGAATACCGTTTGTACAACATCCCGCAATTAAAAGACGTTCGCACCATTGCCCATTTAATGCGGGTAATCGGGGCAAAGATTGATTTCCAGGATCACACTATGCGGGTTGATACCACTCATGCTGATTTTCCGGAAGCTCCCTATGAACTGGTGAAAACCATGAGAGCATCCATATATGTATTAGGCCCGTTATTAGCGCGGTTTGGTAAAGCACGTGTTTCCCTCCCCGGAGGGTGTGCCTGGGGACCTCGCCCGGTGGACCTTCATCTAAAAGGAATGGAAAAACTCGGTGCCGAGGTGGAACTGGAGGGGGGGTATATTAATGCAAAAGCAAAAAAATTGAAAGGCAATTACATTTATCTGGATGTCTCCAGTGTCGGGGCAACCGGAAATATTATGATGGCAGCGGTGCTTGCGGAAGGAACCACGGTCATCGAAAATGCCGCTGAAGAACCGGAGATTGTGAACCTGGGGGAATTTTTAATCCAGATGGGGGCCCAAATTCAGGGGCTGGGAACGAAAACTGTTACTATCAATGGGGTGAAGGAACTTCATCCGGTGGATTTTACTGTGATACCCGATCGGATTGAAGCGGCTACTTTTCTGGTGGCTGGGTTAATAACCGGTGGGGAGCTTATGATAAGCGGATGTGAACCCCGACATATGAAGGAGGTATTATCCAAACTGACGGATGCCGGTGGACAACTGAAAATTGAGAACGATGTCATTCATATCCGTTCCACCGGTCATATTCGACCCACAGATGTCACCACTCAGGTATATCCCGGGTTTCCCACCGATATGCAGGCCCAGTGGACCGCTTTAATGGCAGTGGCAGAAGGGGGAAGCGTGGTAACCGATACCATCTATCCCGATCGCTTTACTCACGTACCGGAACTTCGGCGATTAGGGGCAGATGTTGAGCGGAAGGGCAATGCGGTGTTCATTCGGGGTAAGAAACGATTAAAAGGAGCTCCGGTGATGAGCACCGATTTACGCGCCAGTGCCTCATTGGTGCTGGCTGCTCTGGTTGCCGAAGGGGTTAGTGATATCCACCGCGTCTATCATATTGATCGTGGTTATGAACGAATTGAAGAAAAGCTCCGCAAACTGGGGGCACGAATCGAGCGGGTGGATGATGGGAAATTGTATTGAAAGGAAGACTCGATCCCAATCCGCAAGGATGGTATTTTCTATTTACCAATTTGTGCTCTAATTTTTTCAAATACCCCATCCAACATCTCTTCGGTTAGGCGGCCGGTAAAGGTGTTTTGTTGTGAGGGGTGATAAGAAGTATAGAGATGGATATCCGCAGTTATTTCCAAATCAAGGCCATGGCGGAATTTGATGGTTGGATTGGGTAGGTTCATTTTAAGCGTTTTTAATATTCGGAGTGTGTGCTGGTAAGAAAGCTGACCCAAACATAATATGGCCCCTTTTTTGTTGGATGTTTCCCAAAAATGAAGAAAATAATTTAATTCAGCTTCCAGGTACTCACGACAATTGGAAAATTCATCCGCTGTTGGTTTGTTTGCCGGAGGGGCACAGCGGCATAAAGCGGTGATATAACAATCCTGCAATTGGAGACCGTCAGTACGATGTTCCGACGTTGACTGATTGGCAAATCCCGCTTTAAACAAAGCACGGTAAAGCCAATCACCGCTACGGTCTCCGGTAAACATTCTTCCTGTACGATTGGCCCCATGCGCTGCCGGAGCCAACCCAATCACCAATAAACGGGCCTGTGGATCACCAAAACCCGGAACCGGTTTTCCCCAATAAGCCCAATCGGAAAAACGGCGGGTTTTTTCCAATGCGACTTTCTCTCGCCATTCAACCAGGCGTGGGCATCGACGACATTCAATAATTCTGGCCTGTAATTCCTGTAAACCCTTCACAGCGCTCTCCTTGATTACTCCAGTACCCGTACGTTAACCGCCCGATCTCCTTTTATTTCCCTTTTCAGATCAAATCCCACCTTTAATCCTTCTCGTAACGTGGCATTTCGGGATTTTGGATGAAGATCTGCTTTGGTGAAAAAAACATCCTCATCCTCTTCAGTGGTGATAAAG
>RFIL01000428.1 GCA_003695285.1 Calditrichota bacterium | reverse complement strand
TCTGATTTTAACCGCAAAGAACGCAGCGAAGGCGCAAAGGGCGCGAAGATTCCAACAAAAATATTATCACGCTGTGTTCGTGGCGTTCCCTTTGCGACCTTGACGGTTCAAAAAAATAACCGCAAAGCACGCAACGAAGGCGCAAAAGGCGCAAAGAGTCAAACTAAAAATATTCTCACGTTTCGTTCGTGGCGTATCCTTCGCGGCCGTTGCGGTTCAAAAAAGAATAACCGCAAAGAACGCAAAGAAAGCGCAAAGGGCGCGAAGATTCCAACAAAAATATTATCACGCTGTGTTTGTGGCGGTTTATAGATTAAAAACCACAATCCACCCCACAGGTTTATTTAACCCATCTCAAAAAAACACAGGCGCAAAGCCGTGCATTCCAACTTTGCGCCTGAAAGATAAAAAATAACCGTGGTAACTTGTTTACAGGTTAATCTTGGCAATTACATTCTTAACGGCATTGGCAGAGTTTTCCAGTGCTGCTTTTTCCTCTTCCGTCAGTTTCAATTCGAAAATCTGTTCCACCCCATTTTTACCTAATTTAACCGGAACACCCAGGAAGATATCTTTAAACCCATACTCTCCTTGCAAATAAACTGAACAGGGTAAAATCCGCTTTTTATCCTTCACAATCGATTCAATCATTTCCGCTATGGCGGCCGAGGTCGCATAGTAAGCACTACCGGTCTTCAACAGACTCACAATCTCTCCCCCACCCTTCCGGGTGCGTTCCACAATCGCTTCAATCCGTTCCTGGCTTAACAACTCCGTTAAGGGAATACCACCGACCATGGTGTAACGGGGTAATGGCACCATGCTATCACCATGCCCACCCAGTACCAGAGCTTGAATATCCCGGGTAGAGACTTTTAATTCCATGGCAATAAAAGAACGATATCGGGCGGTATCCAGCACACCCGCCATCCCGAATACCCGATGCGGTTCGAATCCCGATACCTTGTAAGCGGTGTACACCATGGCATCCAGAGGATTGGAGACCACAAGCAACATGGAATTGGGGGAATACTTAATGGCTTGTTCGGTTACGCTTTTGACAATTTCAAAATTTTTCGCCAGCAGGTCATCCCGGGACATCCCTGGCTTGCGAGGTAACCCGGCGGTAATGACCACCAGATCCGAATTGGCGGTGTCTTCATAGCTATTGGTACCATAAACGTAACAATCAGTACCCTGAATGGGGGTGGATTCCCACATATCCAGAGCTTTTCCCTGAGGAATACCCTCCAAAATGTCAATCAAGACACATTCATTGGCCAACTCCCTATCGACAATGCGTTGAGCGAGAGTTGCACCAACATTACCTGCTCCAACAACGGTAATTTTCATAGCTTGCTCCTTTCAGTTTTTCTGAACATGTTTTAAATGCCAATACCTGAATCCCAATTTATGACAGAGCGTTTTGAATCCTCTCAGTGTGAATTCCCATCATATGGCATTCTCTTTCCTCTTTCAGTCACAAAATTAAACAATCCTGTCAAGAGCTTCAATAACTTTAAAATGTTTTCTTAACAATCCTGTAGCAAGATTGCAATCGGATTATTATATTTTACAAACGCTGTAAATGACCATAAAAATAAGGATCATAGTTATGCCTCGAGCAATTTGGAATGGAGTTGTACTGGCGGAAAGCGAACAGTATCAGCGGGTAGAAGGGAACATCTATTTTCCCCCCGATTCAATAAAAAAAGAATATTTTCGAAAAAGTGATACCCATACCATCTGCCCCTGGAAAGGTGTGGCAAGTTATTATGACATTGTGGTAGGTGATGAGGTGAACAAAGATGCCGCCTGGTATTACCCCGAGCCCAAGGATGCGGCGAAACATATTCAAAATTATGTCGCCTTCTGGAAAGGTGTTACGGTGGAAGAGAGCTGAATCGATTCCCCTGAAAGAAAAAAACGATTCCAACATAAACGCCACAAAACAAGAGGTTGAATTATGCCATCCGTTGTTACCATGATTCTGGCAGGTGGTCAGGGGACACGTTTATTTCCGTTAACCAAAGACCGTTCTAAACCGGCGGTTCCCATCGCGGGCAAATTTCGTTTGATCGACATTCCCATTTCCAATTGTATTCATTCCAATTACCGTAAAATTTACATCATTACCCAATTCGCGGCAGAATCTCTCCACCGCCATATTTCCACCACTTATCGTTTCAGTATTTTTTCCAAGGATTTTATTACCATTTTAGCAGCTCAGCAAACCATGGAGAGTAAAGAATGGTACCAGGGAACGGCGGATGCGGTACGACAGAATTTGAGGTTTATCGATTCCTATCGTGACGACGACCTGGTCTTGATTTTATCCGGAGATCATCTCTATCGCATGGATTATAGTGAATTTGTCCGATATCATCTGGATAATGAGGCGGATATAAGCATTGCTGTTATCCCCATAAGCCGGGACAGGGCTTCTCAATTCGGGATTATGAAAATCAAAGATAATTGTCAGATCGAAACTTTCCACGAGAAACCAAAGGAAGCACATGTTCTGGATGAATTAGCGGTGCCTCCCGAGGTCTTCCGTCAACAAAACATTGATCCCGGTGAGAAAACACATCTTGCTTCCATGGGGATTTATGTCTTCAAGAAAAAGGTGCTTCGGGAGCTACTGGAAGCCACTAACTTTTCAGACTTCGGGAAAGAGGTCATTCCTACTTCTTTAAAAAAGTATCGTGTCTTTGCCTTTTTCTTCGATGGTTACTGGGAAGATATCGGAACCATTAAATCCTTTTTTCAAGCCCAGATAGAGCTCACCGATATTAAACCCCGGTTTAATTTTTATGACGAAGACCGCCCAATTTTTTCTCATCCCAGATTTCTCCCGGGGGCTAAGGTAATTGACGCCTCCATTTCCAAATCCATCCTCTGTGACGGAAGCATCATTGACCCCTCAGTGATTCAGGATAGTATCATTGGTATACGTTCCAGGGTGGGAAAAGGAAGCAAACTCTCCCGGGTGATTATGATGGGCGCAGATTACTTTGAGACAGAAAAGCAACTGGAGGAGAACAAGAAACTGGGCCGGCCCAATATCGGGATCGGGGAAAATTGTGTGATCGAACAGGTGATTATTGATAAAAATGCTCGAATTGGTAATAATGTAAAAATTGAGGTAAAGGACCGCCCCCAGACTGCATCGGGAAAAGATTTTGTTATCGCAGATGGAATTGTGGTGATCCCCAAGGGGGCTACCATTCCTGACGGCAGTGTTATACCACCCCGATAATGGGGTTGCATTTATTCACCACGCCCGGGA
>RFIL01000427.1 GCA_003695285.1 Calditrichota bacterium | reverse complement strand
GAGATGGCATCCCCACAAATTTTATCACGGGGGAAATGTTTTTTGTCCACCAATAAAATCTTCAACCCGTGTTGAGCACCATAAAGCGCAGTGGTTGCTCCGGCTGGACCGCCTCCCACGATAATAATATCATAATCATAACTCATGCTGAATTTGCCTCCTCTACATGTATTACACCCGTTTCAACACCTGAATTTTATCTGCTTTCAAACGAATTTGATAGGTGTATCTTTCCCCACCGGTGAATTCCAATAGGGTGAAAAATATACTGGCTTTACATGGTATTTGCAACTCTCAGGAAAAATCGCTCTCCTGGTGCTGAGCAAACCAGCGACTGCATCATAACATCAATTGATGGGTGGGAATAAAACAGGAACCGGAACAGATATTTCAAAGCTTATCCAGTGCTTGCTGGAAATCTGCGATTAGATCGTCTGTGGATTCAATGCCGACAGAGACCCGAATCAAACTTTCTGAGATTCCCGAAGCCTGCAATTCTTCCGGGGAGAGCCCGGCATGGGAAGTGCTGGCAGGTCGGGTGAGGAGTGTCTCGACCCCACCCAGACTGGGGGCAATGATGGGTAACCGGGTGGCATTCATAAACGTTTCTGCCTTATGGACACCCCCTTTTACCTCAAAACTCAGCATTCCGCTATAACCCTCAAAAAGCTCACGGGCAAAACGATAGCCAGGGTTGGACTCTAATCCCGGATAGTTGACCTTCTCCACCGCTGGATGGGATTCCAGGAATTGCGCGATCTTCATTGCACTTTCATTCTGATATTTAACCCGCAAGGCTAACGTTTTCATCCCACGATGAAGCAAAGAACAGGCATGCGGGTCTAACGTGCCACCAAGATGATTTAGTTTATGGGTAATGCGTTCCACCCAATCCGCCTTACCAATAACTGCTCCGGCAACGATATCCGAGTGTCCGTTCAAATATTTAGTACAACTGTGTAAAGAGATATCAAATCCCCATTCTGCCGGGCGGAAGTTTACCGGGCTGGCAAAGGTGTTGTCAATCATCGAAACCAGACCGTGCCGTTGAGCGAACTCCACCACTGCTTTCAAATTCCCCACTTCCAGTAAGGGATTGCTCATACTTTCCACATAAATTGCCCGGGTATTCTCCCGCACTTTCTTTTCCCAATCCTCAGGATCCGCGGGATCAATAAAATCGTGGGAAATCCCCAGTTGTGGACAATCCTGGGTGATAAAGGAATGGGTGCCTCCATACACAGTTTTCTGAACCAGCAGATGGTCTCCGCTGGACAGAACCGTCAAAAGAGCGGTGGTAATGGCTGCCATCCCGCTCCCGGTAACCAGAGCCGCTTCGGCGTTTTCCAGTGAGGCTAATTTGGCGTGTAAAACCTGATGGTTTGGGGTGTTGTTGAGACGGATATATTTTATATCATGATAGCTTTCTTCACCTTTAAACTCAAAATTTGCGGATTGAAAAATTGGCATACTGACCGCACCCATCACTCGCGGAGAAGGTTCTCCGGAATGGATGAGTTTGGTCTCCATGCTCATGTCAGAGACCTTCATAAATTCCTCATTTTATAATAATGCCAGCGTGCGATACGCCAGTCGTTTTCGTTTAAAATCCATTAAGGCATGTTCTGCCTGCTCCCGGGAGGGAAAGATACCGACACAAATATAATCACTCTTTTCGCCGCTGTCCAAAGAATACAGATTCCGTCGGATCATTTCCGTTGTTCGTCCGATGTGAAAGGTTCCTTCACTATGACTGTATTCAATTGCCCACAGGTTGCCGGAAGTCATATTTTTTCCTCCTGTTTGTGAGTTTTGGCTATGGTCTAAAATATCACTTTCCATTTAATTTTAAAAGAACAATTTTACCCCTTTTTAACCTCCATTACCGCTTCATTAGAATTATCGTCTTTTTCAACGTTTTTAAAGTCCGTTTTTCTGGATTTAAAGCCTCAAACAAACAGATATAGGGACCGATGGGAGCGATACGCCCCGCATCATCCTTTCCATCCCAGATCAGTTGTCCCTGATGGGCTACTGGCAAACTCTCCGCCAGATAACGGATTAATCGACCTCGGAGATCATAAATGCGAACATTCACCAGAGCCGTTTCCACCTCCAGGGTGAAACGAATCACAGTTACATCATCAAAGCCATCGTTATCCGGAGAGAAGGGATTGGGTTGAATTTCCAACTCATTGTTGGTGGGAAGCATATTCACAAAGACCGAATTTTGCCTCCCCGGAGTCGCTCCTTCCGGAGATACCGATGCCGCCCAATTGGCTCCCATCTGACCATTCAGAGAAGGATGCAACTTCTCCAGGGAGGTGCCAGGGTCTACCTCCCGGCCATACCAATCCTGCCGATACGGCACCTGATCATAGGTAAATCCGGTTGGCCCGATTAACTTTAACTGATCACCATCATTATTCAGGGTAGGAAAACCAGGGTTGACCCGCACTTTTTCCGGGCTGATGGGATATTGTTCCAGCAAAGCAGAATCTCCACACAGGATCAGATAATCTCCCGGTTGCAGTTGGTCCTCATTTCCCGTCCCAACCCTCACTGTGTCTCTGGTATCCGTGAAAAAAAGATACCGTAGATCAATCGCCTGACTTCCCTTGTGATACAACTCTACCCACTCTTCCTGCCCGGATCGGGGTTCGAACATGATTTCGTTTATCACAACTTGAACCACCTGAGGGTCTTCCATAAATCGCACCGCAATGGCCACATCATTCTCCGCACGTTCATCCTCAGGAATCCGCAGGCTCACCCCAAAGTGATGCTCACCATAAGAAATACCGGAGTACTCTCCCTCCACTATCAGAGAGTCTCCTGGTGAAAGATGAAGGGAATCTGTAAAGGTTTCCAGTATTTCAGAGGGGTCGGGTAAACCATTCTCATCCTCATCCAGGAATGTCAACCAGGTGAGTTCGGTGATGGGGTTAATTCCTACATTGTTAACAGTGAACTCAAAGGGAATGGAATTACCAACGATGAAAACATTTGAGGTAAAATGAAAATGGGTAATCGCACCATCAACCGGCATCGGTGAAACAGAATTTTGAAACCCCGGGGTGCCATGCTCCGCTACACTATTAGCCCAATTAGACGGGGAATTGTTGGGGGTTAATTCAATCTTCTCATCGCTATGCCCCGGGGGATTGTCGATGCTGTAACGGTAGCGTTGAAGGGTATCCAGATTGGCATCGATTAGAAGAATGGTTTCCGGGGTGCTGTTGGATAAACCGGCGCTTCCCAGAGTACTGCCGTTGATGGTCATCACCAGCGCCTGAGGTGGGATGAGAGAATCATAGGTGGTGGAGCCATCATCAAAATAATCGGGATCGAGAATGAGTCCATACTGACCCGGTTGGAGAAGCAATCCGTTTCCAGCCACCTCCACGATGACATCGAATCCAGTGCTGTCACCAATCTGCCAGCCGGTTAAATCGACGGCTTGAGTCCCGGCGTTGTAAATCTCCACAAACTCATCACTGGATTCCGGTCCCGAGGGATTAAACATCACCTCGGTTAGTATGACTTGTGAAAACCCCACCCTCCCAACCATGAGCAGAACCAAGAGGAGTATTCGGTTCGTCATGGCAGTCTCGTGTTTTTGATTATCTATGAAGGTGTTCTATTAATTCTTCAGGTAGTCATACTTCCCTGTGAGGCATTGGGAGAACAGAGTTGCTCCCTCCCATTCCCTGCCGGAATATCGGGTAATTATTTTTGTTTGAATGCCTGAATGGCGCGGGAGGTAAACTCGGATAACACCAGACGCCCGCTCATTTCAGCGCGTTGTTCAAGGAGTTCCTCCCAGTTCTCGGTTCCTTCCCAGAACACTTTTTTTAACCCGGCCATGGCTTCCGGGCTGAAACGGGATAATTTTTCCGCCAGAGCGGTCAGCGCATCATCTAACTGTCGGATATCCGGAAAAACTTCCGTGTATAATCCCCGCTCCTTTGCCCAATGGGCATCCCGCCAGTCGGTATCAATGGACATCGCCTCAAATGCGCTTTTACCCACCTTCCGTTCCACTGCCGGGCCAATGACAAAAGGCCCGATACCCAGCGCCAGTTCACTGAGTTTCACAGAAGCGTTTTCCACAGCCAGCACATAATCAGAGGCGGAGATAACTCCTACACCTCCTCCCACCGCTTTCCCCTGTACCCGGGTGATGACAAATTTGGGTACATTTTTC
>RFIL01000426.1 GCA_003695285.1 Calditrichota bacterium | reverse complement strand
TCCTTTTTCGATAATGGTAACCTGACTCCCAAATCGCCTGAACATCTGCCCGAATTCCAGTCCGATATAACTGCCTCCTACAATGATCAAATGTTCCGGGACTTCTTCCAATTCCATAATGGAGGAGTTGGTTAAATAATTGACCTTCTCATAGCCCTCAGGTACCAGGGCCCGGCCTCCCACATTAATAAATATTTTCTCACTTTGTAATTTTTCTCCCCCAACTTCTATTACATGATTTTCGAGAAAGCGAGCATGCCCTTCATAAACCGTCAGGTTCTCAGTGTTTTTAAGCCAATTTTCCACACCTTCGCTGGATTGCCTTACTACTGCGTTTTTCCGTGCTTGAACCAATTTCATATCAACTGTAATGTCTCCATTGATTACCACACCATATTCTCTGCTTCTTCGAGCCATATACGCCACCCGTGCACTGGCAACCATGGTTTTGGTGGGAGTACATCCGGTGTTTACACAGGTACCGCCAAAATGTTTTCGCTCGATGATTGCCGTCTTGAGCCCCTCCGAAGCCAACCGTGCGGCTAACGAAGGTCCGGCCTGCCCGGTGCCAATCACGATTGCATCATAATTTTTAGGCATAATAAAATCCTCCCGATTTGTATAACTAAAAGGTGATAAGTTGCATTATTCCAGGAACCCGGGAAGTTTAATGGATTGATTCCGAAACCTTTAAAAAATAACATCCCCCAGTGTAAATATGGCAACGATGATGAAAAGGATTGCTAAACTGAGTTCCAAAATCCGTTGGGGAATGCGACTGGAAATAAACGAACCGAGTTGCCCCCCGATAATGACCCCCGGAACCGTAAAGATAACCAGGTTAAGCACCGTCATCAGGGTCTCATGTCCACTGTAGATAAAATGAACAAAATGACCAATGGAAGCCGTGAGGGCCGTAACCGCTACCACCAATACCCCGGTAGCTACCGCAACTCGACTGGGAACCCGACAGCGTTGTAACAGGAAATACCCGTTCAATTCGCCCAACCCGGTGGATATCATACCGATAAACAAACCGCCTATGGCGGCAATGAACCCACCTTCTGTTCGGTTGCACACGGTATAGCGGATTTCCTCTCCTTCCCGGGTAATTAAACAGGTCTCAGCATCCGGACCACCCATCTCATCTTTGATGAAGTTGTCCAGCACTTTAATCTCCGCCGACTCCGGATTTCGGAGAAAGGTTATTGCAATGACCAGCAAGCCCATTCCAAGAAGGGTTTTCAGAATATCCGAAGCAACGACTCCGGAAAGAAAAGTTCCTAACAATGCCAGCGGAATAGAAAGCATTAACAATCTACCACCCAGTCGATAATCGATTAATTTTTTTCGGGAATAGGCAATGAGACCACTGGCAAATCCAAATACTTCGGTAATTAATCCGGTACCAATGGCAATTTCCGGAGGAAGCCCCAAAGCCAGAATGAACAGGGGGGTAAAGAAGGTGGCTCCTTCCACTGCCGAAGCCATGGCAACGGTGGCAATTAAAATAGAAATGGGAAACATAAACCAGTAATGGAGTGACATAATGCAAGTTCTTTGGTTAAATGAACGATATAGGTGCTAAACCTTGTAAATTTGATAATCCGTAGCACATCAGTTCTTTGAAAATCTTTAAATCTTTGCTCTATCTGTTCATATCTCTTACTTACCTGACGCCTGGCAAGGGAGATGGATATAGATGGAGAGTTCAAAATATTTTAATTGCTACTCATCTAATTTTCACAGAGCTATAGGGTTAATAAAGTCAAAGCCGTAAAAAATATTACTGAAAAAACTGCAATTTTCCTATATGGAGATCACTAAAGATTTTTATCATCCCGTTAAATTAATTTTGTGGAGACTTCACTCCAGTAAGGATACTTACGAAATTTCAAAAATGCATGATGGAAATCAGATGTTACAGAAAAAAATACGGCAGGCGTTTAGAAACATGCATGTTGGCGCGAATAACAAATAGTTATCCCGGGCTGGGGTAAAATAAAAAAAGGCACTAATTAAAAGTGCCTTTTAGTGAGCCCGGGAGGAATCGAACCTCCGACCAACGGATTAAAAGTCCGCTGCTCTACCGGCTGAGCTACGGGCCCTCATATGTTTATCGGGCGAAAAATATAGACAAATCCCTATAAGCTGTCAAGGTAAAAAGATTATTTTTTTAATTTTTTTCTCTCAAAAGAAGTTCCCACTTCTAAAAAATTCTTCAATGTCGAAAAGTAGGATAAAAAATAAGCAATTATGCGATTCTTTCCTCGGTCTCAGGATTGAAAAAATACATCTTGTCCATATCCAGAGCAACCTGAATTTGTTCTCCGCTATGATAAATTTTATCCGGGGAAGTCCTCATACACAAGGTCTCATCACCGGCTCTAAAATATAAAAACATCTCATTCCCAATGGGTTCAACTACATCGATAGTGATATCTATGGGTTGGGAAAGGTTTCTGTCAGAAGTTAATTTGACATCATGGATATTCTCAGGACGAATACCCAGGATGACTTCTTTTATCCCTGTCTTTTCCAAAGCTCGTGCTGTTTCGGGAGGAAGGGATATTTGGATTCCTCTGGTTCTGAAATTCAGGGAACGCTCCGATATCAATTCACCCTGTAAGAAATTCATGGCAGGGCTTCCGATGAAACCAGCCACAAATAGATTACGCGGATTATTATACAAATTCATGGGGGTATCAATTTGCTGGATGACCCCGTCTTTCAAGACAACGATTTTGTCACCCATGGTCATGGCTTCCACCTGATCATGGGTCACATAAATCATGGTGGATTGGAGTCGTTTATGAAGCCGGTTGATTTCAATTCGCATTTGAACCCGCAATTTGGCATCCAGGTTGGAGAGGGGTTCATCAAAAAGAAACACTTTGGGTTTTCGGACGATTGCCCTTCCAATGGCCACTCTCTGTCGTTGCCCCCCGGAGAGCGCCTTGGGTTTGCGATTTAGAAACTCACTGATGCCAAGGATTTCCCCGGCTTCCCGAACTCGTTTTTCAATTTCTGCAGCCGGGAATTTTCGCAATTTTAAACCGAAAGCCATGTTGTCGTAAACATTCATGTGTGGATAGAGAGCATAGTTCTGGAAGACCATGGCAATATCTCTATCCTTGGGGGGAACATCATTCACTCGCTGACCATCAATGAATAAATCCCCGGAGGATATCTCCTCAAGACCGGCAATCATGCGCAGCAAGGTCGATTTTCCGCACCCGGAGGGACCGACCAGCACCACAAATTCTTTATCATTGATTTTAAGGTTGGCATTGCGAATCGCCACCACATCGTTTTCATAAATTTTGGTTACATCTACTAATTCTACTGTCGCCAATTTCCTATCTCCACTCTATTTGGTCGATGCTGCGATGAGATCATCAAAATTCAATAAAGAACAATTTTACGAAGTTTTTTGCGAATTTTCAAAAGCAAACTAAAATGTTGTGAAGGGTCAGAAGCATGGCCTTAGCAGAAACATGAATTTTTTTTGTATTCATCGAATTGAAGTATCTGCTTATATTGTATTTTGTTCTATTTAAAAATCGTGGAGTCTTCCAAAGGGGCTTGTATTAGCCGAAAGGCTTTAGCATTAACACGGAGTCCCCAAATAAACATAATGAACACATTAGGTAGCCAATTTTGCTATTCTGGTGAATGTGCTATGAAAAAATCAATACAACAGAGATAAGGGCTACCAGAGAGATTTGAAGTTTCCAGACTATTTGAATTTGTTTAAAGAAACTGAACGAGGCAGTGTTGAAGATTAAAATGCGCTCACCCATCATAATGCTGTTTTTGTCCCTCTTGATTCTTTTTCCGCTAAGAGGAAAAGAGTTTAAAATTGCCTGGGCCAAAATACAGGCTCCCCGTGAAGCTGAGCTCAGATTGGAAGAGGGGAGTGTACTTAATTCCGAGGCAAGCATCCACATCACTCCGATGATGAGGATTGAATCTATCAACATTCAGGGGAATAAGATACGGATACGAACCTCCCAATCTTTTCGGCTGGATACTCATTATTATGTGGAAATTGAGAATGTTGGTCGCTGGTTCCTTCAACCGGATGGGATTCTCGATTCTCTGTATTCTGCCAAACCGTTAGGGTTGAATGTAGAAGGTAAACGTTTTGTTTTCCGGGTATTTGCTCCCAGAGCAAAATGGGTTCGGTTGGTCCTGTTTGATGACTATCACGAAGCAGATGGTAGAGAATATCGGATGCAGAGAGATAAGGATGGGGTGTGGGAATTTTCAACCGTCGAAAATCTATATGAACAATTTTACGGCTATCGGGTGTGGGGGCCGGAAGGCGAGGGAGAATTTTTTGATTCCACCGTAGTGGTGGCGGATCCCTACAGCCCTGCTGTGGTGACCTTCAATCATTATACCCATCCGGCAAAAACGTTGATCCTGAAACCGGAACCATTTGACTGGATGGATGATAAGGGCGTTGCCATTGCACCGCGGGATCTTGTCATTTATGAGATGCACATTCGCGATATGACCGCGCATCCGAGTTCAGGGGTACCTGAGGAGCTTCGAGGAACCTACCGGGGGTTAATTTACCCTGAACAAAGAGGTGGCTTACCTTACATAAAAGACCTTGGGGTAAATGCGGTGGAACTTTTACCCGCTCAGGACTTCGCCAATATTGAAATTCCCTATCGGGACTCCACCACCTGGATTTTCAATACCTGGAATCCCTATGAACGCAACCATTGGGGATACATGACCAGCTATTTCTTTGCTCCGGAATCCTATTATGCCACAGGTGGTACCATGGAGCGGGGGCAATACAATGGCTATGATGGTCGACAGATCCGAGAATTTAAGGAGATGGTGAGAGCGTTTCATCAAGATAGTATCGCCGTTTTGATGGATGTGGTCTATAACCATGTTTCCCAATATGATTATAATCCCCTGAAATACATTGACAAGTTTTATTATTTCCGGTTAACCCCTGATTGTGAGTTTGAAAGTGTTAGCGGTTGCGGCAATGATTTAAAGACAGAGCGCCCCATGACCCGTCGGTTAATCATTGAAAGCGTTCTCCATTGGATGAAAGAGTACCATATTGATGGTTTTCGTTTCGACTTGGCCAATTTACTGGATCGTGAGACCTGCCGGCAAATTCTCAAAGCGGCTCGTAATCTAAATCCGGATGTGATCATCATTGCTGAACCCTGGGGTGGGGGGTATGCACCGGATGTCTTTTCGGATATGGGATGGGCCTCATGGAATGATCAGTTCCGAAATGGGTTCAAAGGATGGAATCCTCATAATGATCGGGGGTTTATTTTTAATGAATGGCAAAATAATAACACACCTTCTTCAATTCGAAGATACATTACAGGCTCCCTGAAAGACTGGGGAGGGCAATATCGACTGATAGAGCATTCCGTCAATTATCTGGCATCTCATGATGACCATACCCTCGGGGACTTCATCCGATTAGCTTTGAACAAAGTTGATGAGCAGCAAAGAATTTTGGATATGGAGAGCCACATGAGGTTAACATCTGAGGAGTTACGGACTCATAAGCTGGCGGCACTGGCATTGCTGACCAGCCAGGGAATGGTAATGCTCCATGAGGGTCAGGAATTTGCCAGGAGTAAAGTGATAGCGAAAACCACTGCACCCGATTCAAACTGGGGTAAAATTGACCATAACAGCTATGAAAAAGATAATGAAACCAACTGGTTGAATTATCGATATGCGGAGATGAATTCAAATTTACGTGAGTATTATCGTGGTTTGATTCGACTCCGGAAAAGGTTTTCGGCCTTTCGTCAGGCATCACCCTCCCAATTTATGTTCTATGACACCGGGAATGATTTTTTTGTAGTCTATCAAATTCGTGATCGTTCCGGAGCTTTTCTGGTGCTGTTGAATGGTGATAAGGTGAACAATGAAAAATTTTCACTCCCTGAAGGGGAATGGCAATTACTGGCAGATGTGAATACAGTGTATTCCCCTGGAGCCGGTAAACTGCTATCGGGAGAAATTTCTATTCCTGCCACTTCGGGAGCTATTCTGAGGAAAATGAGCAGTAACAGAGAGAGAGAACAATGAAAATTATGGTGATTGGAATTGGTGGATTTCTGGGAGCTGTGCTACGATACTGGGTTTCCGGTTTAATGCATCTCTGGTATCGCGGTGATTTCCCTCTGGGAACTTTTGTTGTCAATGTCGTGGGATCTTTTTTTCTCGGAGTTGTTATTGGAATTACCGAACATTATATCATCCACCCACAACTACGCTTGTTTTTGACAATTGGTTTTTTTGGGGCTTTTACCACTTTTTCCACTTTCTCTTATGAAACGGTAATGCTGGTTCAGGTGGGCGACTTTTTTAAAGCTTTTTTAAATATTTTCATGAGTATTGGAGTTGGCTTCGTGGCAGCCTTCCTTGGCCTGGTGATTGGAAGAATGATTTAATTCTTTTTGCGCTCTTCCAGTTGTTTGCTGAGGGTTTCTAATGTAAAAGGTTTGGGCAGGAAGGATACATTAGGAAGTTTCAGTAAAGGTGTTATCTCTTTTTGTTCCACATACCCGGTGCATATTACGATATGTACATCGGGGTTGATTTTACGCAATTCATAAAACGTTTCCTGACCACTCATCCCTGGAATAATGTAATCCAGGAAAATAGTATCAATTTCCTGATGGTGCTTTTTAAAAAGTTCAACTGCTTCTTCGCCATTTCCAGCTTCGTAATAAGAAAAGCCCATTAACTTTAGCATTCCAGTCATTACATCTCTCAGATAAGTTTCATCTTCAACCACTAAAATTTTGCCCGGATTGGGCCCAATGGACCCCTGTGAAGCAGTATCTTGTGAGGTATCGACCACTTTTTCTTCAGTAGGCAATAACAATTTAAACAGGTTTCCATTTGCATCGTCACTTTTGATTACCATGTACCCCTCCTGTTTATGTGAAATACCGTAAATCATGCTTACATCCGTACCGCTTCCACGGGCTATTTCCCTGGTGGTTAAAAAGGGCTCAAATAACTTCATCTGAAGTTGTTCGTGTAACCCGGGTGCTGAATCCTGAATCGTTAATACCACATAGTCTCCCGGTCGGATGGTGCGGAATAATCCCTTTTCGTTCCGTTGAATTCGTCGAGTTGATGTGGATATCCGAATTCTCCCTTTCCCTCCCATGCGATTTTTCGCATGGTGGATGACATTGATAAGGATCTGTAAAAGCTGTTGTTTTTCCCCGGTTACCTGGGGTAAGGAAGGCGCCAACTGGTAATCGAGGGTTATGTTTGGTCCGATTAATCCATGCAGGATATCTCTGGCTTCTTCTATAATTTGATTGAGATTTAGAAGCTCAACCCGGTCGGACTCTAATTGGGCATAGAGGGTGAGTTGTCGTGTGATATGGCCGGCCCGACGGGCTAACTTTGCGATGTTTTCAGCGTATTGTTTGACCTGTGGGGAATCACTGCTTTGTATTAACATCTGAGCTGAGGGGATGATCGCACTGAGTAAATTGTTAAAGTCATGCACGATACCATTGGTAATTAAACCGATATTCTCGAGACGTTTACTTTGTTGTAGGCGACGCTCCAATTTTTTCTGATTGGTTCGATCAATAATTTCACCCAGTATGGCGGTCTTGCGGTGATAGACAATGCGGGTAAAAATTCCCTGACAAATTTTCTCCTGTTGAAAGGGGGTGATAATCCGGAATTCGGTTGTTATGGAATCCCCCGGATGGGTTAATTTATCCAACTCCTTCATTAATTTTCCGGCATCATTGGGATGAACGAATTGCCAGAAGTTACTTTCCATGGCCACATCATTATCAACACTGATTAATTCTTGGTAGCCCGGATTATAGAGTACCAATTGATCATTTTGAAGAATCACAATGATGCGGGTAGTTTTTTCTAAAAGAGTTGAATAAATAGCCTTTTTTTCTTCCAGTTGTAGATGGAAAAAAATGTTCTGGAAGGTGGACTCCAGAGACTGGAGAAACAAATGCAGCAGCTCACCATCCAGTGAAGAAAAGCGGGTTCTGTTGCGAAAAGCACCAAGTGATACTATTAGTGGCGAATCTTGCTGGATGTTGACCACCCCGAGCAGCCAATCCTGAGTTTTTAAAAATTGCGTTTCTTTTTCCAGGCGCGTAAGACGTTGATCAGACAATACCTTACTGAATAACTCCCAGAGAGAGGAAGCGTCCAGATGTAAAACTTTTCCGGGAAGCTGACGAAAAATTTTTAAAACAGATAATTTCTCCACTTCATCCGGTAATAAAATAACCCGATTTTTTAACAAAGATAAATCAATCCCTTTTCCGTTTTTGACTACCACTCCAGACTTCTCTAAACCTAAAACGAGAATTAAATCCGCAACCGGAAAGAGCCGCTCAATGTAATGAGGCATATTGGCAATCAACTCTCCGGGGGATGCGCTCTTTCGTAAGGTGTTATTAATACGAATTAGGGTTTGATGTTGCTTGCTGAGCGGTGTTTCTTCCAGCCTCTCCTGCCTTACTGAACCCCAGAAAATATACAATGATTTCTGGAAGGGCTTCTGTACGGGAAAGCAGGAAAATTCAACAGCCATCGGGGTAGTATTTTTAGAACCTGGGAGATGAAGAACCATGGTAGAGTTTACATATGGCTCTTTTAGAATAGCTTTCCAGTATTGTTCAGCTTCAATCTTATTGCGCGAATCCAGTAATTCAAAAAAAGGGGAATTGAATTGTTCCCAGGGAGAAATATCCATTCGCTGGGGAGCGGGAGGAAATATGTTAAACTGATTGAGAAATTGATGGGTAGCATATAAAATTTTACCGGAACGATTCAGAACGAAGAGGTATTCTTCTTCACTATCTACAAGGGCATTAAAAACCCCCGAAATACCTTGCTCTGTAATATACTTGTTCTTACTGGCATTGGCTTCAGTGATAACCCCCAAAAAGGAAACAGGTTGTTGTTCCTCATTGTATATAATTCGACCAAATTCATATACATGTCTCCAATCCCCATCTTTATGCTGAAGACGATAGTTCATCACATAAAATGGCTGCTGAAGTTTTAATCGTTCCAGGAACCAGTTTTCAATTCGGGGAAAGTCTTCAGGATGAACAAGTTGCTTCCAATTCACCGTAACCGGTAAGTCTTCCCAACGCTTGCCAATCCAATCCTGAAATGCTTCATTGTAATATCCACTGCCCTGGAAGCGGGAATGGGAGATATGATATCCCATATAATCGAGATGCAATATTTTTTCAGTACTGGCATTTAAAAAAGTTAAAGTGGAAATAAAGGAATGCTCGGAATAGATGGTGTGAGTGGTTTTGGTGATATAATCGAACAAGTTTAAAGTTTCCCGGAGAAGGGCATTCCGTTGAGAGACCTTGATTTGTGGGGTTTCCAGGATAGAGGATAATAATAAAGCACGCAGGTTTTGTAAAGCCTGGAGAAATATATCCTTTAAAATACCTTTCTGGATAATGTCTGGAAGAGCGGTCTCCAGAAATTTCTGAACAAACCATCGATTCCGTGTTTTCAGGGATTTAAGAAGGGCCTGTAAGAACTCATCCCAATCCTTTTCAGTTAAATGGGCGATGAGTTCAGGATTTTGCTTGATCCATGTATGCAATAGAGACTTCGCCGAAGCTCGGGAAGTTTGATGATCTTCTTTTACAACTTTCATCGCTGAATCCAGCTATTCAATTCTGAATAAATAGAAGGGGGGAAAGGATACCATCCAAATCTTTGGTATCCATCCCTCTCCATCCTCCGGTTCTATAAACTGTTGTTTTACCCTCAAACCAAAAAAATCACTCAATATATCTTACTTAAATTCAAAAAAATGAATGTGATGTATTGATCAATTTAATTTTTCCTAATTTTAATAAAAAATGGAGATTGTCTTTAAATTACCACCCGAAACACAGACTGATTTTTGCAGCTACCTTTTTAATCTTGACAAAAAAGTAGTTTAACGGTTACATTTATAAAAAATGGTGAAATTGTATGAATAGAAAAACGATTCTCTTTTTATTGATTTTCACATCCCTACTCTTTTCACAAGAATTTGTTAACATCATAACCGTTGATGGAGTCATCAATCCAGTTGCCACTGAATATATTCGGCGCTCAATTGAAAAAAGTGAACAGGAAGGGGCAGAATGTTTAATTATTTTACTGGATACTCCGGGTGGATTAATGGCTTCCATGCGGGAAATCACTCAGTTTATTCTAACGGCGGAGATCCCGGTGGTGGTATATGTTTATCCCCCGGGTGCACATGCCGGCTCAGCAGGGGTCTTTATCACCCTTTCTGCCCATATTGCTGCCATGGCCCCGGGAACCAACATCGGAGCAGCGAGTGTGGTCTCGATGGGCATGGGGCAAGCGGATAGCGCCAATACCACCATGATGAGAAAAGCCACCAATGATGCAGTGGCGTTTATCAAAAGTATTGCCGAGCAACGAGGACGAAATGTTGATTGGGCAGAAAAAGCAGTCACGGAAGCTGCTGCTATCAGTGCTACCGAAGCGTTGAAGTTGAATGTGATTGATTTGATTGCAACCGACCTGGATACGCTGCTGATAATGATCGACGGTAAAGAAGTGGAAACGACAGGTGGAAAAAAAGTATTACATACTCGCCAGACGGAACGCCGCTATCTGGAGATGTCTTTTCAGGATAAAGTCCTCAATGTTATTAGTGACCCCACCATAGCGTATATCCTGTTCATCATCGGTTTGTATGGATTGTTCTTCGAACTCTATATTCCCGGGGCAATCTTTCCGGGAGTTATCGGGGCCATCTGCCTGATTCTGGCATTTTATGCGTTACATACGTTGCCGGTGAATTATGCAGGCATTTTACTGATTCTCCTGGCGATCATCCTCTTTTTGCTGGAGATAAAAATAACCAGCTATGGAATCCTGACAATTGGCGGGGTAATTTCGTTTGTACTGGGGTCAATCATGTTATACAATTCCGATGCACCGTTTCTTAAGGTTTCCTGGGAGGTTATTCTGGCTGTAACCATCTGTACCGCACTGTTTTTTGTTGTTGCCCTGGGACTGGGGATTAAAGCTCAATCTCGGAAACCTACCATTGGAAGAGAATATATGATTGACGCTGAGGTAACTGCTCTTGAGGATTTCATGGATGGGCAGGGTCAGGTGATGCATGAAGGAGAAATCTGGAAAGCCGTATCAGAGGATGCGGTTAAAAAAGGAGACCGGCTAAAAGTGGTAGCGATGAAAGGCTTGACCCTGAAAGTCGTTAAAATATCAGATGGGGCATAATGTGATGCTTCAGACCTGAGGAGTGTTCCTGGTTTTCACCGCAAAAGCCCATCACAACAGGGAGGTCAACTAAATTGGTAAACAACATTTGGAAAAAACAAAGTGAGGAGGAGTTATGCCTGTATTAATGACCATTGTTTTTCTTGCCTTATTTTTGATTGCCAGTATGATTCGAATTTTGCGGGAGTATGAAAGGGGAGTCATCTTTCGTCTGGGAAGGTTAATTGGCGCCAAAGGACCGGGATTGATTATTCTGATTCCCGTCATCGACCGGATGGTTAAAGTAAGTTTGCGAACCTTTGTAATGGATGTTCCTCCGCAGGATGTCATTACCCTTGACAACATTTCGGTTCAGGTAAATGCGGTGATTTACTTTCGGGTGATAGACCCTGAGCGAGCCATTGTAGGGGTGGAAGATTACCTGTATGCAACTTCACAATTATCCCAGACCACATTGCGAAGTATTGTGGGGCAGGTAGAGCTGGATGAGCTCCTGGCTCAGCGGGAAAAGATTAACAAAGAGTTACAACAAATCATTGATCAACACACCGATCCCTGGGGTGTGAAAGTGTCTCTGGTTGAGATAAAGCAGATCGATCTGCCGGTGGAAATGAAGCGTGCCATCGCCCGTCAGGCTGAAGCAGAACGGGAAAGACGTGCAAAGGTGATTCATGCTGAAGGGGAATTCCAGGCGGCTCATCAACTCTATGAGGCAGCAAAAATTATCAGCGAATATCCTATTGCCCTTCAATTGCGCTTTTTGCAAACTCTTACCGAGGTAGCGACTGAAAATAACTCCACCACCATCTTTCCAGTTCCAATAGATTTCCTCACGGCATTTATTCAGGATAAGAAGGGTAAGGATGTTAAAAAATAATTATTGATGCATCGCGGACACATTCCGGATGACTTTTACTGAGAAACCAGAAAGCCCTGGAAGATTATTTTTGTGAATTAAAGGGCTTCTGTTCACAACAGAGTTCAGCAAATGCCTGAATTTCCGGGAGAGGATTTTTCCCGCTGTCCAATTGTCGTAATGAAGACTCCAGAAGTTTTAGTAGCTCGATGGTCAGGTGGGGTTCAACCGTGGAGTTCTTTTTTCTCAAGTTTTGGCAGCGTATCAACGCTTTCTTCCAGAGATTATAGCACCCGGTCATATTGTTTCGTTGGTAATGAAATGCCCCAACACTTAATTGAATCATTGCCTGCCAGAAGGATCGCTTGTCTCCGGTCATGTTTACCCAGGGAATTTCCCACTCTTCATGTGCTTCAAAAAATTCACCCCTTGCCAGGAGTTGCATCCCTGCTTGTAGATGGTAATCGATTTGTGTTGACATATGATGGATAATTTAGAAACTGTTTTTTTACTGGTCCCTAAGGATTAAATTAAAAAGAGTATCTTTGCTAATTAAACTTAGTCATTACTCAATAAATTTACAATCTCGAAACCTCAAATATTTAGCCAGATAGACCTTAGCCTAAATTGGAAAATACTTTTTCGTGACGGATACATCTCTCTTTCATTTAAAGAGCAAATTAATATTTTCCAGAAAAATCCTACAGAGGAGGAGTTATGAAGCAACATTTTTTTGGCAATGTACTCATTCTTGTGATTCTTTCAGTTTTTGCCACACATGCTCAACATAAGATTTTTATGCCTGAAGATATTGTGGATATGAAAATGGTAACCTCTGCGGTGCTTCAACCTCAGGGGGAATATGTTGCCTTTACCCTGCGTGTATCAAGGGATGAGAATGAAAAACCTGGTGGAAGTTATAATGAGTTATGGCTAACCCCCACTAAAGGAGGTGAAGCAAAAGCCTATATTCAGAAGCCGAACTCGGTATTCTCAATTCAATGGACCCCGGATGGAAAAACCATCTTGTTTTTAGCCCGTCGGGAGGCATTTGATAAACACCGTCAGGTGTATGGGATTGCCATCGACGGAGGGGAAGCGTATCAGTTAACACATGCTCCCCGTAGCATATACCGCTACCAACTTTCACCGGATGGAAAACGGATTGCCTATATCATGCGGGATGAGCTACCCGATTCTGTAAAAGTTCTGAAGCGTCAGGGATTCGATCAAATCGTTGAAGATACCTGGGTTACGGTTAACCGCATTTATGTAGAGGACCTGGCAAGCGGTGAAATCGCTCAGGTCACTAAAGGAGATGAGCATGTCTGGGAATTTACCTGGACACCGGATGGAAAACATCTGATTTATCGGGCCAGTGAGCGGCCCTTCACCGATGATAATTACATGATGACCGATAATTACATTGTACCCGCAACCGGCGGTGAAGGGAAAAAAATCTATGATACAGAGGGCAAGCTTGAATTAGCCAAAATGTCTCCTGATGGCAACTACATAGCCTGGCTGGGTGCAACCAGCTTTAATGATCCCTATCCCGGGAGCTTGTTCCTGTTAAAAAAAGGTAGTAAACAACCGGTAAATCTGCTGGAAGGTTTTAAAGCAAGCGGTGAGTCATTTGTGTGGAAAGATCGTCGCACCATCCTGTTAGTGGCTGTCGAGGATTTGCATAAAACGCTCTATGAAATTCACATCCCCGATGGGAAGATTCGCAAACTCCGCACCGGTAGACCTATTCTGGGCAGCCTTTCTCTCAGCAAGGATAGAAAATTCTATGCTACGGTGGCAAATTCAGTTGATCATCCCAATGAGGTATATCTGGGTACGACGAATGGGAAACAGCTCAGGAGATTAACCAATTCCAACCCCGATTGGGCAGGTGTTCAATTGGGCGAGCAGGAAGTGATTCGCTGGAAAGGTCCCGATGATTGGGAGATTTCCGGGGTGCTGATTAAACCGGTGGGCTTCACCGAGGGTAAAAAATACCCACTGCAGGTCCATGTCCATGGAGGCCCGGAGAGTGCCTATCTGGATGGTTGGAACACTCATTATAATCGTTGGGGGCAGATGTTGGCCCAACGTGGAATCATGGTCTTGATTCCCAACTATCGCGGTAGTATCGGCAAAGGAGTGGAATTTGCTAAAGGCGATCATAATGATTTGATGGGAAAAGAATTTGAGGACATCCTGGCAGGAATTGATGCCTTAATTGAGCGCGGATGGGTAGATCCGGCTCGGGTGGGCATTGGAGGTGGTTCTTATGGTGGATATGCTTCCGCCTGGGCAGCTACTAAACATAGTCAACGGTTTGCGGCTTCGGTGGTGTTTGTGGGAATCAGTAATCAGATTTCCAAAGCCGGAATGACGGATACCCCCCTGGAAAACGCTGTTGTCCACTGGAATCAGTGGTTGTATGATGATTTTGATTTTACCTGGGATCGTTCACCCCTGAAATATGTCAGCAACAGCAAAACTCCCACCTTGATTTTACATGGGCAGGAAGACAAGCGTGTACCACTGAATCAAGCCTATGAACTTTATCGAGGATTAAAATTTTTCAAAGTGCCAACCCAACTGGTGGTCTATCCGAGAGAGGGGCATGGAAATCGGGAAAGAGCTCATCGACTGGACTTGTGTAGGCGGGTACTGGCCTGGTATGAAACTTATTTAAAATCAAAATAAATTCTTACCACACTTCCTAATTTGATTGTCCGGTGGGATTTATAATTCCATCGGACAATTTTTATGACCACTTATTCTTAATTTCCCCCCTGAATTGAAACAAATGCCCTATGACTCCTCGTTTATGAGAAAATGCTTATCCCTCAATTAAGGAAATTTGATTGGGAAACGGTCGTTTTTTAAGGTAATTTAAACTGTACACATCAGGAGCTTTTTTGAAGATTACACTCAGGATAAAATTTATACTCCTCTCGGTATTGCTGGTAATCATTATTATGAGCACTATTACCTATTTTTATACCTACCGGGAATTGCAATCCCGCAGGAAAGCGGTGGAAACTCAAAT
>RFIL01000425.1 GCA_003695285.1 Calditrichota bacterium | reverse complement strand
GCGATAATGCCCACTGTTAACCCCATAAACAGAGTGCCGAGATACCCCTGTTTGCTCTGACCTGCAAAATTGGCCAGTGCTGGCGGGACTTGAATTTCATATACCCCGAACATGCTCAAGGCTAATCCCACCATCACCAGGGCAATGAAGATGAGGACGTATGGATTTTGTAACCAGACTCCCAGAATACTTCCGGTTAGAGCAGCGGCTACCCCCAGAATGGAATATGTAATCGCCATACCCAACACGTACAAAAAACTCATAATGACGAGATTTCCTTTTTTTCCACCTGCCTGACCCCCGAAGTAACTCAAAGTTATGGGTATCAGGGGGTAGACACAGGGGGTTAAGTTCAGTAATAACCCCGCAATAAAAATCCCGATAAATGCCAGAAAGAAGCCCTTGCTTTCCAGGGTGGACGAAAACTCTGAAGCCGGTTCCCCATCATTTGGTGATGGTGGGGTGTACGCAGTAGTCGTTCCAAACACTTCCGGATGAATGGCGTTCACCTCTTCATTAGCTGCTGCCACCTGAAAAGTCGCAGAAAATGTCTTATCCCGTGGGGGTAAGCAGGTTTCATCGTTGCATGCCTGGTAGGTAAGCGTGCCTTTAAGCTGGATAGAAGGCTCGGTATATGTCTCCGGTAAAATGATTGTTGTGCGGATATAAATTGTATCCTCATATACCCAGAGCGGATTTTCTGAAAATTCAAAAGTCTTTTGTTGGGCAGGGGGGAATTTTAGCTCTGTGATTGTTACCCCCGATGGAGCCTCCAGGTTTATTTCGGTGGGGATTAGAAATTCTTCAGAAGGGTTGTTGGAATTAATATGCCAGGGGTGAGAGATCATCAATTGAATCGCCACATGATTTTCTTGCCCCGGAATTAATTTCTCCGTTGCGCTGAGTAACCCCACTTCAACAACGTCTTCATTATTCATCTGGGCTAAAAGAAAGAAATTTAAGATACTTAAAAAAAGAATTGTGCGAAAAGGTATGCTGTTCATCTAATCTTACTCCAGTTAATCTTATTGAAAGATTAAATTTAATGTAAAGCCACAAAAATTCAAGTAATTAATTTATTGGCCTGATAAGACTTACGATTTGAAAGTCACAATTCTTTCACAGATCAATAATTTTTTGTGTAATTTATTATAGCAAGTTTAACAGGAGGATGATAGAAATTCAATTGTTGAGAAACTAATGGATTTATCCATCGTTTTCTTATCGAGTTAATTTTTCGAGGAGGATATGAACCTGGTTAACACCCGACGCTTGTTTTGGTTTATAACATGGTCGTTTTTTCCCATATGGATTTTGCTTGCCCAACCGGCATCCATTTCCGGGTTTGTTGTGGATAGTACGTCCGGAGAATCCATGATCAGCGCCAATGTTTACCTGGAAGACATTCAGGTGGGTAGTACCACTAACGCTGAAGGTTATTATGTCATTTATCCAATTCCTCCGGGGGAGCATGAGCTGGTTTGCCACTATCTGGGCTATCAATTGTATAGAAAGCAAGTGAGATTAGAACCCGGTGAGAAATTACATCTGGTCATCCATTTACAACCCACCTTAATTCAGGCGCAGGGAGATACAATAGTTGCCGAATCGGAAGCCGTTGAGAGAGATGTGCAAATCAGCCAGATCAAGTTGACCACACGGAGTATTCGTCAGGCACCGCAGTTAGGGGAAGCGGATCTGTTTCGGACGTTACAGGCCCTCCCGGGAGTATTGAGCGAATCTGATTTTTCAACAGGATTGGTCGTCCGGGGAGGGAATACCGATCAAAATCTGATTATGCTTGACGGAATCACCGTATACAATCCATCGCATATGGGAGGGCTATTTTCGAATTTTTTACTGGAGGCAATAAAAGATGTGCGCTTTATAAAGGGTGGTTTTCCAGCGGAGTATGGGGGCCGGATGTCTGCCGTGTTAAATGTGATCAGCAAAGAGGGTAACCGAAAGCAACTGGTGGGTGGTGCTGCCGTTAGCATGCTCAGTTCACAAATGAATATGGAAATCCCCACCGGAAAAGGGGCACTTCTGGTTGCCGGCCGCCGAACCTATTTTGACCAGGCCGTAAAACTGATCGGTGAAGAATTCCCATATTATTTTTATGATTTTCAGGGGTCCTTTCATCAGGAGATTACCCCATATGATCGAATCACCGTTAGTGGTTATTTTGGAAACGATGTGTTGAACTGGGATGATATCAATATCGACCTGCTCTGGGGAAACCGAACCCTCTCTGCTCACTGGCAGCATGTATTTTCTCCCCGTCTTTTTTCACATTTTATGGTTGCCGCCAGTCGATTCCAAACCTCGGTAGAGTTTGGCGGCGACGAAGGTGTGGAAGCTGAAAATCGAATTAGAGATAATACCCTCAAAGGGGATTTGACGTTTTTTCTCTCACCTCAAAATGATATCAAATTCGGATTTGAAGTTAAGCGACTGTTGTTTCAATATCGCAGTGTATTTGATAACCGGACGATGTTGCGAATTCGACAAACTCCTGTTGAGGCTGCCTTTTATGTGCAAAATTCCCGTCAATTATCTCCTCGCTGGATGATGAATATTGGCCTTCGAATGAGTTATTTCTCGGGAAGCAGGGAACTCATCCATCCCGAACCACGACTGGCTTTGAAGTATAAGTTGGGGTATAAAGAATATTTGAATTTTGCCACCGGAGTGTATCGCCAATTTATCCATACGGTTCAGGATGAATATTCTCCGTCCATTTCCAATGATTGGTTTGCGATTGATCCAACCGTATCTCCCGGACGCTCTTATCATTTTGTCGCCGGCTACGAAAAACACCTCTGGGGGACGACCTTTATACAGATCGAGGGGTATTATAAAATTCTGGAAAATATGCTCACCTATCGGGAATCTCGCTCAGCAGTGGATGAAGCTCTGGGAGAGGATATACCTGTAAATCAGCTTTTTGTCAACAACAGTGGTCGTGCCTATGGTGCGGAAATTTTCATTCACAAACAATATGGGCGTCTGGCGGGATGGATTGGTTACAGCCTGGGCTGGGCAAAAAAACATCTGGATGGGGATACCTATTACGCATCCTTTGATCGACGCCATGACCTGAGTGTGCTCTTTAGTTATGAGTTGGGGCGTCGCTGGCGATTCAGTTCCCGATTAAATTATGGAACTGGTTATCCTTACACCCGGGCTCTGGGCCGGTACGAAGAACGCGATGGCGGTCGGGTGGAGCATCGAATTATCTTTGATGAAAAGAGAAATCGATTTCGATATCCGGCCTATTCCCGCTGGGATGTGGGTTTTACAAAATACTTCCGTCTGTTGGGAAAAAGTGCACAGTTTGACATACAGGTGGTAAATGTAATGAACCGCAAAAATATCTTTTTCTACCAATGGAATTTCGAAGAAGACCAGGCCATTCGGGAAGAGGTAACCATGCTCCCGATTGTTCCAACAATTGGGTTGAGGATAAATTTTTAACTCTATCGGTGACTTTAAAAAATACAATGAAGGGCAAAATGAAACAGCAAATCGTTCCAAAACGATCCTGGAAATTCCTGATAGCGTTGGTTTTATTTTTGATGAGTTGTCAGGGAACTCTGGAGCCGGAGTTTCGCCCCAAGTTGGTGATAAATGCAGAATTTAAAGCGGGGTATCCGGTGGATTCGGTTTTCGTTAGTTGGACTGCTGATATTACCAAACATTATGATCCGGAAGCTCAGCGAGTACGCGGGGCAACCGTGCTCCTTAACGGTATCCCCCTTCAGGAATATGCGGATGCCCCCGGTGTCTATTATCTTGCGGATACTAATTTTGTGGTACAAACTGGAGAAACCTATCAGCTGGATGTGTTTGCCGGGGATGAACATGCAAGGGCGCTCACAACAGTGCCTCCTTCGTTTCAGTTCACTGCTGTGGATGTTCAGGAAGGAGATACAGTACACTATATTCCCGGAGATAGTTGGTTTAGTGATGCCTTCTTTACCCTGGAGTGGTATGATTACAATGAGGCCAATATTTATCGTGTGTTGGTGGATGCCGATAGTGCCACCCCGGAGAATTTTATAGAAGACGATCGGGATATCGCTACTCAGTTCAAGGGGGAGAAAGAAAATCGGGTAGACCCATCTATCTGGTGGGTGAATGATCAGTTTGCCCGGATTAACTGGATGTATTTCAATTTTACCGGTTGGCATAATGTCATTGTCTCAGCCATGGATGATAATTATTACCGTTATCATCAGGGATTGCCATTGTTTCAGGTGAACGGACGAAATTTTAATCAGGTCGTAGAAAATGGATATGGATTGGTCACCTCTTCTTCCAGCGATACCCTGAGAATATATTTAGTCGCCGAATAAAAGGGATGCTCGATGAAGGTGTTCAGGTGGATAGGAATAATCATTCTCTTTTTACTAAGTTTTACTGCTGTGAAGGGGCAGGAGGAGGAGTATGCCCGCCTCCGTGAGAGGATGGTGGTAAAGCAAATTGAAAATCGAGGGGTTTCCAACCCCAAAGTTTTAAAGGCTATGAGAAAAGTACCTCGCCATCTGTTTGTTCCCTCAAAATACATCGATGAAGCCTATGAAGATCATCCGGTACCAATTGGATACGGTCAAACCATCTCTCAACCCTATATCGTTGCGTATATGACGGAAGTCATCGACCCGCAACCGGATGATAAAGTCCTGGAGATCGGAACCGGCTCGGGATATCAGGCTGCGATTCTGACGGAGATTTTTGATTCAGTGTTTACCATAGAGATAATACCCCCATTAGGGAAACGTGCCAGGGAAAGATTGCAACGGTTGGGGTATGGCAATATAGAGGTCAAGATAGCGGATGGGTATTACGGATGGAAGGAACATGCTCCATTTGATGCCATCGTGGTTACCGCAGCAGCGGAATACATCCCACCCCCTCTCTTACAACAATTAAAGGTAGGAGGTAAAATGGTCATACCGGTGGGCTCCCCCTTTTTTACCCAGATGTTAGTGCTGGTTGAAAAGAAGGAAAATGAAATTGTCACGAAAAATTTAATGCCCGTTCAATTCGTTCCTTTCCGAAGGGAAAAGATTCAAAAGGATGAATAAATAGCGGGCAGGGAAGAAACAAATGAAATCAACCACGGATACCATAACTTCGGGTACATTGTATATCATCAGTACACCAATAGGAAATCTGGAGGATATCACCCTTCGTGCTCTGCGATTATTAAAAGAGGTGGATTATATTTGTGCTGAGGATACCCGGGTGACAGGAAGGTTGTTGGCCCATTATGAGATCAAGAAGAAGATGATAAGTTACCATTCATATAATGAACGACAGCGGATTCCGCGGATTTTACAAACCCTCAAAGAAGGGCAGCAGGTTGCTCTGGTGAGCGATGCCGGCACTCCGGGAATTTCGGATCCGGCTCATCGACTGGTTCAGGAAGCTATCCGGGAGAAGATTCCCGTGGTACCCATCCCCGGACCCACTGCAGCAATAGCCGCTCTGGTAGCCTCGGGGTTACCGACGAATCGTTTTGTATTTGAAGGCTTCCTGCCGCGAAAAAAAGGGCGGCAGACCAGACTAAAACAAATATGTGAGGAGAATGGAACCATTATCATTTATGAATCTGCAGTGCGAATCCAAAAAACTATAGAAGATATTGTAAAGTTTTGTGGGAATCGTTATATTGTAATTTGTCGAGAATTGACAAAACATTATGAAGAATTTATACGCGGTTACGCTGAGGAAATTTTGAAAAATTTAAGTTCCCGTACACTAAAAGGTGAAATCGTTTTATTGGTAGCGGGTAAAGATTTTAAATCGAGTAAGGATGAAACAGAGAAGTTAGATGAGTAAAAAAAACAGATTTACGATTTTACCGGATGCTCTCAAACAAGGATTTTCCAGATTAATTGACCCCCCCATTGAACTTATTGT
>RFIL01000424.1 GCA_003695285.1 Calditrichota bacterium | reverse complement strand
TGCTGTTGGATGTATAACTCTATTTCATTCCAATATCCTTCCTCATCACGAATTTTTTTGCAGTGGACACAAATGGGGAGGAAGCCGGAAAGCTTTTTAGCGGTGTTTAAATAGTTTTGCAGTTGTTGGATACGATTCTGCTGAGAACGGAGAAAATCCTGGCGCTCAGTGTTCTGGCGAAGGGTGACCAGAATGACTTTCCCTCGAGGGAGATTCACAATCGTGGCGGTCAAATCCATCAATATGATTTCATTGTTGGCTTTCCGGAAAGCCTGATCAACAAAAACCGCATCAAAGATCTGGATTTTTTCCAGCAGCTTCAGGCGGTCCTTCTCCTCAAGAGGAGGAAGTAAATAACTGAATTCTTTTCCTTTTATCTCCGAGGGCTTATAACCCATCAATGGGGTGATGGATTTGCTGACATGCAAAATTTTTTTATCCGTGGGATTAATGATGATCTGGACATCTAACGAATCGGTGAAAATATTCTTGAACTCGCGTAATTGCCGTTCCGCTATTTTTCGTTTTTTCTCAACTGTTTTCAGTGAGGACTCAAATTCCTGCAGGCGGGTGTGGACTCTGTCCAGCTCTTCCAGAAGTTCCGCTTTGGTTCGTTTGTGTGCCATGTTACCTCCTTGTTTTTGGCTGTTTTTCAGCCTTTCCCACAATAACATCCATGTTATCTTAATTATGATATCGTATAAATTGTTGAAAATATAAGGAAATAAGGCAATAAAAGTACTGGAGTCGAAGGAAAGGAGTTGCTTACCGTTTTTTTTCAGGTGGAGAGTTATACCAGCACGGCAATGACTTTCAGTTCAATGGCAATGGGAGTTGGTAAACGGCTCACCTCTACAGTGGTCCTGCAGGGACGGATATCGCTAAAATAATCTTCATAAATCTGATTAAAGACGGCGAAATCCTCCTTCATATTGGTCAAAAATACAGTGACATCAACGATGTTTTCCCATGCGCCACCGGCATCTTCCAGAACATAGCGCACATTCTGAAAGACCGCATGACATTGCTCTTCAATGTCATAGGAAATAATATTGCCCTGCTCATCCAACTCGACTCCCGGAATTATGGGGTTCCCTCTCTCTCGAGGGCCGATACCTGAGAGAAAAAGTAGTTTCCCCACCTTTACAGCATGGGGATAGGGACCAACCGGTTCGGGGGCTCTGGGTGATAATATCCGTTTGATTCCCATAGTATCTCCACTCCTGATTTGATGAACTTAGAGAAAATACGTTTTGGGTTTTAAAATAAAGCAACGTATTTACGTTCATTTGATTTTGACACAGACGTTTTTGGGTTCGGTAAAAAAGCGAAGAGCTTCCCACCCTCCTTCTCGTCCTACTCCGGAACTCTTCATACCTCCGAAGGGGGTTCTTAAATCTCGAAGCATCCAGCAATTAATCCAGATAATGCCGGCCTTTAAAGCGGCGGCAACCCGGTGGGCACGAGTGAGGTTTTCTGTCCAGATGATAGCAGCCAGACCATAGGGGGTGGCATTGGCATAGGAAATCACTTCTTCTTCTGTATCAAAGGGGGTCAACGTTACCACGGGTCCGAATATTTCTTCCTGATTGGTCCGGCAATGGATATCCAAACCTTCAATGATCGTGGGCTCCACAAAATATCCATCCTTACAACGCCCATGCAGGAAGATGCGGTTACCTCCACATAAAATGGTACCCCCTTCTTCGGTTGCTAACTGGATATAAGAAAGGATTTTTTCCAGATGCTGCTTGGAGACCACCGCTCCCAGATCGCTCCCTTCTTCGAGAGGATCTCCCACTTTTAACTGCTGGGTGCGTTCCACAAAGTCAGTCTTGAACTTTTCATACATATTACGCTCAATATAAATCCGTGATCCGCAGAGACAAATTTCACCCTGATTGGAGAAGGAAGACCGCAAGGTGGTTTGCAGCATCTGTTCGTATTGACAATCACTAAAAATGAGATTGGGATTTTTCCCACCCAGTTCCAGAGAGATTTTTTTAAACATGGGGGCTGCCTGTCGGGCAATTTCAGCACCGGTTGTGGTTCCTCCGGTAAAGGATATACAGGCGACATCCGGATGTGCGGTGATGGCTGAACCCACCTTGTGACCATATCCGTGAACGATATTTAATACCCCCGGAGGAAAACCCGCTTGTTGACACAGTTGGGAGAGGCGGTAGGCGCTCATCGGGGTAATCTCCGAAGGTTTTGCCACCACCGTGTTTCCGGCGGCCAATGCAGGTGCAATTTTCCAGGTGAAGAGATAAAGTGGTAAATTCCAGGGGCTGATACATCCCGCCACTCCAATTGGCTCCCGGAGGGTATAGTTAATGGCAGTATCTTCCATGATGTGTGCTTCACTGGAAAAATGGAGTATGGCTGTGGCAAAAAAATGAAAATTTTGGGCAGCTCTGGGAATATCAATGGTGCGGGCAAGGGATAAGGGTTTTCCGTTATCAATGGATTCTATCTTCGCCAGATCGTCCAGATTCTCTTCAATGAGTTGGGCTAATCGGGTGAGTAGCCGGGAACGATCTCTGGCAGGTGTTTTGGACCACCCTGCAAAAGCCCGTTGTGCTGCTCTGACAGCTTTTTCAACATCTCGTTCATCGGAATCCGGAATAAGGGAATAGGGCGTACCGGTGCTAGGATTGATATTTTCCAGATAATTCCCCTTAATTGGAGGGTGTAGTTCACCATCGATGTAATTAAGGATTTTCTCCATAACCTCTATCAGAAATTCAAATCAATGTTTTATGGGTTTTAAGATGCCTTTTTCTGGCAGATTTACTCGTCCACCGACAGAATTCGTTGTAGTTCTTCGTTTGAGACTTTAAGGAGCTCAATTGGAACCAATCTGGGAGTCAAGGTTTTCCAGTTGGGATCTCCCTGAAAGACTTCTTTAAAAATGGGGAGGGCTTCTTCCAGGCGGCCCACATTTACCAGGGCGACAGCATGCCAGTACTTCATTTCCAGATTTTCAGGAAACATCTCCTCGGCAGCACCATATTCCCGTAAAGCACCATCAACATCCCCCTTTTCCACTGCCAGGTCACCGGCGTTCATGTGTTCATAGGCTCGATAAACTCTCAACAATCGTTTAATTTCTTTGACCGGTTCGGGATGATCTTCCACTCTCAGGTCGATGAGGCGATCTTCCCAGATGTTTCCGGTGGGTGTACCTCTTACCACTAGCAGGGCAGCCGATTGTTTTCCGCGGATGTCTCCACCCTCTTTCTGGGCTGCTTCCAGTGCAGCCACCAGACGCTCAGCCAACGGGGCTTTGGTGGTTTTAAACGCCTTCTCCATCGCTTTCCAGACGGTATTCTTCAACATTAAATTGGCCTGAACGGAATAATATTTACCGGTTAAATGGCCGGCTTCCGGGATGCATTTTTTCCCTGTATAGGCAACGGCATTGCCTTTTGCATCGATGATTGCCAGTTGCCTAAAATCTCGTCCCTCATCTTCCGATATCAACATATCCAGTGTTTCCTGAGGCGTTTTTCCGGATTTCAGCAATTCCAATCCTCTGGGACCAAAGGAGACATTGACAAACGATTGAGTAGCCACAGCTCCAACACCTGCTTCTGCCCATATCACGATGCTGCCCACGGAAAACCAGTGGGACTGAACAGCAGCTCCAATCTCCCCGGTGACTGAATCCACGGCGACAATCGAATAGGTATGAACCAGCGGATCAGCGGGTTTCTGTGAAAAAAGGGGAAAACAAAACAATAATAGTATCAGGATTGTTCTTTTCATGAAGACACCTCTGCTTTTGTGGGTTAATATACAGAACTTACCGATAACTCGCAAAAAATATAGAATAAAGGGTGAAAAAAATTACCTGGGGAATTAGGGTTTTCTTAAAACGACTCTTGCCGGAGCACCGTCAGCTCCAACAATTTTAAGGGGTAGACAGATTAATTCATAACTTCCGGCCGGTACTTCCAGCAGGTTGAGCCCTTCTATGATAATGACCTCGTTACTCAATAAAATTTTATGGGCAGGAAGGTCTTCATTTTCAAACTGATCAATCGAGAGGTAATCAATGCCTACCAACTGAATTCCCTGTTCAACAAGAAATTTCGCACCATCTTCGGTCAGAGAAACGAATTGTTTCCAAAAGGAATGGGATGGATTCTCCCAGAGTAAAGAGTTCCGGGTTTTAAAGAGGATACGTCTGGTTTGGGAAGGAAACATGGGTTCTAAAATTGAAGCGGATAATCTGTCTACTTCCATTAGTTCAATGACTTCGACCTTCCCCATCAAACGGTTGAGGGGGAGTTGATCAATGGTTTTGCCTTCTTCAAAAAGATGTTGTGGAGCATCAACGTGAGTGGCGGTATGTAATGAGCAATGGATCCGGGAAGTATTGGTCATGTCCCCCTGGTTGAGAGAGGTATATCTGGAAATTTCGGGGGATTCATCACCGGGCCAGATCGGAATGCCCGGCTGGATTGGAACAGTGATATCATATACAGTCATGTTTCTTCTCCATTGATGGGATTGGGGAACAACTTAGCTCTATGTTATCCGGAATAAGAACTTTATTTCATGGGTGGGGAGGAAACTTTGAAGACATATCGTTTCAAAATTTCATATTCCTGTTCGAAGTTAGGGGTGAAGACCTTTTTCCCTAACTGACTTTCAATTTCCTCCAGCTTCCAGAACTTTCCTTCAGATATCTCCTGCTTGTTGATGAAAAAGGGTCCGTCATCCTTTAACAAAAAGCCATGGACCAGTTCGGATTCGTATTCATTCCGCATTACATAACGAAAGAGGGGTTGAAATTTTGCCATCGAAATACCTAATTCCTCTTCGGCTTCCCGGTGTAGGGCATGTTCGATGCTCTCTCCACTCTGGACGTGCCCCCCCACCGCGGTGTCCCAGTAACCGGGATATAAATCCTTACTCTCCGCCCTTTTTTGCAGATAGAGTTCACCACGGGAGTTGATAATGTGAACATGTACCACCGGATGCAGCAATTCCGGATTACCGTGAACCGCCATTCTGGGCGCTTTACCAATGATTTTTCCCTCCGGGGTAACAATGTCGAACCATTCCTGCCCTTCCAGCAGGCGCGCCATTTTTCTCTGGTTCAGTTTTGCGCGTACAAATTCTACCCCCATCATGATACCCAGAACAATGTAGAACAAACCTCCGCTGATAAATCCCCAGGCTTCGGTGCTCATATAGAATGCGGAATAAACAATTAGTAGGGTATGAACCAATATCACATAAAACATACGGCGCATCATCTGGCGCATCTGTTGAATGTGAACATCGCTGAGTTCGATACCTTTCATGTACCGTCCGGTCATCTGAATGAGTATGGTCTTATTCGTAAATGCCGTTAATCCCATCAAAATAACAAGAATTGCTTCAATCAAGGCCGGTTTCAGTTTGAAAAAAATGTCATTATGGAGAAGCAGAGATACTCCACCCAATGTCACAATTAAGCCGGTGTCAAAAAGAATGAACCGATCAATGCGTTTTTCCTGCCAGTAAATATACCCGGTTTCCAATAGCCCTACGGCTATGGCTACCAGAAGTCCAATCGTGAGTCCGAATAATTCATCAGCAAGGATGAAGACAAACAGGGGGATAAACCCGATAGAGAGATTTTTTAAAAGCGTTTTACGATC
Organism: Calditrichota bacterium; assembly: GCA_003695285.1. Classification (GTDB taxonomy): domain Bacteria; phylum Calditrichota; class Calditrichia; order RBG-13-44-9; family J075; genus J075. The sequence continues at coordinate 2,576 of RFIL01000424.1, read as the reverse complement.
CAGCATGAGATTTTCCCGAAAAATAAAACTATCATTATTCCCGTGGTGAGAAAAAATAGTATGGGGGATGTTGAAAGACAAATTTTAATAAAAATTCTGTTCAGTGGTACCTGACGGGGTTATTCGTTCATCAAATGAAGTTGTTCTTCTGCTTTCATGGAAGAGGGATGGTTGGGGGGTAAACTGGAGTGAAACACTTTCAGAGCTTTTTGGAGATACTCCTCAGCTTTGTCATGATCCTGAAGCTGATAATAGAGTTCGGCAATACTGCGATACAGTTCCCCAATAAGGGGGTCATTTCCACCGGGGTTTTTCTGGCGGATTTGCAACGCCCAGTTGAAGTAGTCAAGAGCATGGTTGGTATGCCCCAGCTCTTTGTGGATGGCCCCAATATAGAAGAGTTGATGAGCGACATAGGGGTGTTCCGGACCCAACGCTGCCTCGATTCGCTCCATGGTGCGATAAAAATAGCGTCGAGCGGCTTCATACTTCTTTTGATGATAATAAACCATGGCAATATGTTGTAAGACCACCGACATATAGGGATGCTCAAATTCCCACACACGCTCCACGAGCTGTAACACCCGGCGATAAGTATCCAGTGCTTCACCAAATTTTTCCAGGGCCGTCTGGGCTTTTCCAAACTTCAGAAGGATGGGGATCAATCCGGGATGTCTCATCCCCATTTTCTTTTCAAAAATTCTTACCGCATGGCGACCTTTCAAAAATGCTTCGGTAGAATTACCGAGAGTTAACCAGATTCGACTCATATTACTGGCGATTATGGCCTTAAAGGGATGATTGGCACCCCTCAATTTATCTTCCGCTATTTGCTCAGCTTCTTGAATAAATTCCAGCGCGATTTGAGGATTCCCCAGTTCGTGATAGGAGAGGGCCATATTGTTCAATACTTCTGGAAGTGCACTTTTATCTTTTTGATTGGTGATATATTCTTTTTGTTTCCGGAAATAATCGAGAGCGTGTCGAAATTGGCCGAGTTGAAACCGGCATCTTCCTAATAATCCAAAAAGTTGTGCTTCAAATGCGGTTTGCATTTTCAGATTGGTAAATCCGGATTCCCACTGAAGCGCCGAATACACTTCCAGCCATTCCTCTTTCTGAGGATAGGAGAGCAGAGCTTCTTCACCAAAGAAAAAATCCTGCAGGTAGAGCTGGATGGGGAATTTTTCCTCAACTTTTTTCTCCAGGACATAAAATCCTTTCCGCCATTGCCAGAAATCCGGAGCAAATTCCTGGAAAAATTGAACCATATAGGGGGGAATATGAATTAACAGTGGGAATTTGAATTTTTCGCGAAAGAGGTAAAAATTACGATTCAAAACTTCTAGTTCCGCGCTTAAATCAATTTCCGGATGCCCCTCAAGATATCCTTCAATGCCGGTGAGGCAGATGACACTATTATAATCAACAATAGGGAGAGAGGTGAGAATTTCAAAAAAAGGGCGGGAATATTTTTCGATGGAAATCCAGATTAATTTTTTATTAAGCTGGTTGGTAATCCGCTCTAATTCTTTTTGTAGGGAAAACCCGGGTTTATGAACCAGGATATGAACAGAGAATGTAGGCGTCTGTTCTAATGCCAGTTGTAATCGATTTAAATCATCCATGACATGTTTTGGACTCTTTTTCGAAGAACCTCGGTTTTGTGCCATTGTACAATCCCTGTAAAATTTGCTACTGATAACTGAGGAAAAGAAGACCAACCCTGGTATCGCATCAAAAAAATTTAGAAGACCACTATAGTTAACTCCAACGGACGATTTTTATTAACGGTTATTTTTTTCTTCTCTTGATGTTTTGGGTGCTCCTCATTTACATTCTGCGGCCGTTGTTTGAGTACATTCTATCGAAATATATTCTTTTTTTTATTGGAAGCAACTCATTTCAGGTTCAGATCCAATTTTTTGTATTCTATTTTCGGAAAAAAGAAAGTTTTGGTTTATTGATTTCTTTATATTTTTCAAGGCATTATCTCGGTTTTAGAAAGAGGTTTTTCAACAGAACGTCAGCAGGGAGAAATTATGATCTTGAAAACCCCATTGCTTGAGGGGGTACTGATAAAAAGGTATAAACGGTTTCTGGCAGATGTCCAATTAATCAGTGGGGAGAAGGTGACTGTCTTCTGTCCGAATTCCGGTAGTATGAAAGGGTGCAACATTCCCGGTAGCCCGGTGTTGTTGTCAAAGAGTAATAATCCTGCCCGGAAGTATGAGTATACCTGGGAGTTGGTTAAAGTAAATGGGGTGTGGGTAGGAATCAATACCCACCATCCAAACTATTTGGTGCGCGAAGCTATAGAAAGTAGAAAAATACCGGAATTGGATGGATACACTTCCATCCGGATGGAAGTGCCTTATGGAAGAAGTCGGATGGATATGCTTCTGGAGAAGGGAAGAGATAAATGTTATGTGGAGGTGAAGAACGTCACTCTTGTTGAGGAGAAGGTAGCAAAGTTTCCGGATGCCGTAACCACCCGGGGGCAAAAACATTTGCGGGAATTGATGGATATTGTCAAAGAGGGCTACCGGGGGGTCATCTTTTTTGTGGTACAACGA
>RFIL01000423.1 GCA_003695285.1 Calditrichota bacterium | reverse complement strand
TCCCGCTGAAACTCCTCGGGAAAGTATAACAAACTCGCCCTCTATAGAAAATTATATACCGGAAAGGTATAGAACAGATAATCCTCAAACCAGGGAGATGCAAAATGCATTTTTTTCGATACCCTCTTTCATTATGTGCTCTCCTCCCGTTTTTTATCTTGCTGATTCTAATGCTGGGAATAACGACTTCCCTGAGAGCACAAACATTCCATGATGCCTCGAATCTATTGAATCCATTAAGCAACGATTTTGAATGGGGGGCCAGCGCTGCAGATTTTAACAATGATGGTCAGGTCGATATCTATCACCCCGGGCGTTTATATATTAACAAAGGACCACTGGGGTTTGAAGATATTATGGGTTCCACAGGGATCAATGAAGGCAATAGTATCTTCGGTGCGGCTTTTGGTGATTATGATGATGATGGACGCCTGGATGTTTTGTTCGAGGATTTTTCCGGCAACAGCCGGCTTTATCGTAATCGCGGAAATCGTCGTTTTACCCATGTGAATTCCCAGGTCAATCTCACAGTACATAGCCTGGCACAGGGAGCTGCCTGGTGCGATTATGACCGCAACGGCACCCTCGATCTCTATGTCAACAACGATCTGGGAGATAATCAGCTTTTTAAAAATATTGGGAATGCTTTTTTTATCGATGTGTCCGATTCGGCAAACGTTCCACACCCTCCCGATCATTCCTACGGCACTGCCTGGGGAGATTACAATAATGATGGTTATGCGGATATTTTCATCGCTTCCTGTCATCCCACCAATCCCCTTTATTCACGGAAGCATCTGTTACGCAACAACGGCGACGGCACGTTTACCGATGTGAACACCATGGCCGGGGTGGGGGATTCCCTGGGTAGCTGGGGCATCGTGTGGCTGGATTATGATAACGATGGTGACCTCGATATTTATATCGCCAATACCGAGCACACACCACGGCCGGGGTTTAATCGACTTTATCAGAATCAGGGGGATGGCACTTTTTTAAGGATGAACGATTCCGCCGGGGTTTCCGGTCTTTCCAGTGAAAACAGTTTCGGGGTAGCTGCGGCAGATTTTGATAATGACGGCTGGATTGATATATATGTGGCCAACAGCAATCACCTCCATCGTCTCTACCATAACAACGGAGATGGCACCTTCACGGATATTGCCACTCAGGCGGGTATCACGGAAAATAACCACTCCGCTGTTGCTGTTGCAGATTTCAACGGTGATGGCTGGCTGGATATTTTTACCGCCGGTGCTCCCCAGAATCGATTAATGCTTAATGATGGTGGAAGTAACCACTATATTCGGTTTAATCTGAGGGGGGTCACTTCCAATCACTTTGGGGTGGGAGCACGAGTAGAGGTGCATCACGATGGGATGAAACAGATTCGGGAAATTCGTGCCGGGGATAGTTTCTGTTCTCAGAACAATTTGCTTCAGGCGCATTTCGGCCTGGGAAGTTCCACGATGATCGATTCTGCCATCGTTCGCTGGACCTCCGGTGCGGTGGATGTGCTCACCACCCTTCCCACCAATCAGGAATACACCATCGTTGAAGGAATGGGGGTGATACCTTCTCTTCAGCCCTTTTCTCTTCTTTCTCCCTTGAATGGAGATGTTGTTCCCTCCTTATCTCCCATTCAATTAACCTGGGAAAGTGCTACCAACAATCCACAGGCCAATGTTACCTATCGTGTGTATTTAACCAACTGGCCATCTCAACCCGAGCTGGAACTGGTCTTTTCCGGCATCACGGATACCACCTTCTTCCTGCCGGTGGATACCTTGCAAGATGATTACACCTATCTCTGGTCCGTAGAAGCCAGTGATGGATATACGCTCCGATCATCTTCCAATTATAGTCGGTTTATGTACAGCATGGATGTTTTTTTACCTGGTTCAGGGGGTGTCATTAGCAATGATGCCAGTTTTTCGGAAGGGGCAGCGTGGGCAGATGTGGATGGTGATGATGATCTGGATGTCATGGTGGCCAACATCCTGGATCAAAACAATCGATTTTATGTCAATAACGGGAACGGGAGCTTTGGATTTCTTTCCACCATCCCTCCTTCTACGGATGGCGGTTTTTCCTATGGCAGTCAATTTGTGGATTATGATGGAGATGGCGATCTGGACCTCTACGTGGTCAACAGGGATCAGGTAAATTTTCTTTATCAGTATAATAATAATTGGAATTGGACACGGATTACCAGTGGTATCATCGCCACTGAAGTGCAGGCCTCCTGGAGTGGCGCCTGGGTGGATATCGAAAACGATGGAGACATGGATTTGTTTGTCTCCAATTTCAACCAACCAAATAGTTTATACCTGAATGCCGGAGATGGAACCTTTAGTAAAGTAACCACCGGAGAAATCGTCACCGATGTGGAAGCGTCTGTTGGATGCGCCTGGGGGGATTATGATAATGATGGTTTTCAGGACCTCTTCGTGGCGAATGCTAATTTTGCCAATGGCCAGAACAACAGTCTGTACCGCAACAATGGAGATGGTACTTTCACGAAAGTAACCGGTTCACCGTTGACCTCTGATGGTGGAAACTCTGTAGGGGGAAGTTGGGGAGATTACGATAACGATGGTGATCTGGATCTGTTTGTCGCAAATTATTTCAACGAAGATAATTTTCTATACCGCAATGATGGTAATGGGATGTTTACCCGGATTACGGATGGGGTAATAGTGAATGATGGGGGAAACTCGGTCGGTAGCGGTTGGGGGGATTACGATTATGATGGTGATCTCGACCTCTATGTAAGCGATGATGGGGGTGCCAATCGGTTATATGTGAATATGGGTAACGGGGTGTTTGTCAAAGGGGTTCATAACTGGGTAGTCACCGATGAGCGGCGTTCCAATGCCATCAACTGGGTGGATGTGGATAATGATGGCGATCTGGATTTGTTTGTTGTTAATGGCGATCTACCACCGAATAATCAGAACAATCAGCTTTATTTCAATGGTGTGGGAGAGAACAAACAATGGTTGCAGATGCAACTGGTAGGGACTGTCTCGAATCATTTTGGTGTTGGTTCTCGGGTATTGGCTTATGCAAACATCGCTAACCAAACGGTAATTCAAATGCGAGACGTCTTACCTCAGAATGGATACAATGCTCAGAGTGATTATTGGATATATTTCGGGTTCGATAACACCACGATGGTTGATTCTATCCGGATTTTATGGCCATCCGGCAGGATTCAAACCCTGACTCAAATAGCAACCAATCAACGAATCACGGTAGTGGAAGATAGCCTGGTGGATATTCCTCAACAGCCTGATAATCCACTTACCCACTTTAAATTGTTTGATAACTATCCCAACCCTTTTAATCCCTCCACTCACATTCAGTTTCAAATTCCCGGGAATGGGTTGGTGATATTAAAAATTTTTGATATCTTGGGGCGTGAAGTTAAAACACTGGTCAATGCCCATCTCACCGCCGGTGAGTATACGCTAAAGTGGGATGGAACCAATCACCATGGAAAGAAAGTATCGAGTGGTGTCTATCTTTATCAATTGAGTTTCAAAAAGCAATTGGTGGCCACAAAAAAAATGTTGCTCCTGGAATGAGCTTTTTTCGTATCTGTATTTTTGAACAGATTTAAAGGAGGATTGAGGTATGAATTTCACTCGTTACGTATTATGGGTATTAGGATTGGTAGGGAGTGTGATTTATGCTCAATCGCAGTGGGTTCAACTAAACAGCCCGGTAACCACCAATTTATACGGGGTACAGTTTTTAAATCCAGACACCGGATTCGTGGTTGGAGCCCAGGGAACCATCCTGAAAACTACCGATGGCGGTTTGAGCTGGCTGAATATTCAACCTCCGGCTTTAACCAGTGATCTCTATGACCTTCATTTCTGGGATGCCAGCACCGGCGTATTGGTCGGTAGTGGGGGACTGATTCTCAGAACGGCAGATGGTGGGCAAACCTGGAATCCCATCGCCAGCGGGGTAACGGATGCTTTGTTAACCGTTTCCTTTTCCGGAAGTGTGGGCATCGCAGGGGGCACCTCCCAGACGATTATCCGCAGTCAGGATTCCGGAAATACCTGGATGGTCATCCAGACTGGCTTTTTCGGAGGTTCTTTTCAGGGCTCATATATGTTGCTCTCCTCCAATGGGTACGTCGCCGGGGATAACGCCATTTTTCAGCCCTTTTTCGGATGGTCCACCGATGGAGGCCTCACCTGGGATTTCAACAGCTTCTACTTCAATGGAAGTGAAGGCGATCTCACCGATGTGGTGTTCCTGACACCTCAAAATGGTTTTGCCACCGGTAGTGTTTTTGATGGCACCGGGGCGATTAGTTCCACCACCGATGGAGGAATGAACTGGTCAACACAGCCTTTTCCCAGTGCCCTGTTTGCTCTGACATTTCCAACTAATAGTGTTGCCTATGCAGTCGGTAATCAGGGTTCCATCCTTCGCAGCACGGATGGGGGAGCAACCTGGCAGAGCGAAGCGAGTGGTATTGGAAATGATTTGAGGGATGTGGCATTCGTGGATACCGCCCTGGGTTATGCTGTGGGTTTCAATGGTGTAATTTTAAAAAGAACCCAACCTGGAGATACCACCGCCATTCATCCGGTAGCAGGAACGATACCCCAACGGGCTTCACTGGAACAAAATTACCCCAATCCCTTTAATCCGGTGACCAGTATCGGATTTCGGATTGCGGATTTCGGATTTGTCAAATTGCAAATATTCGATTTAACCGGAAGGAAAGTGAAAACGCTGGTAAACAAAAAATTGGCACCCGGCACCTACACCATGCTGTGGAACGGAACCGATAGTTCCGGGAAGAAGGTATCCAGCGGGATATATTTTTATCAATTAACCTTTGATAATCAACCCATAGCTACCCGGAAAATGATGCTTCTGAAATGAAAGCACAAGCCTGAAGTTTAAGCGGTATCCTGAAGTGAAGTGATTTTAGTACTCCCTCTCGCCCGGGGGGAGCTATTATAATTCATCGGAAACATTTACAAACTTTCACGGAGGCAAAATGATGCTTAGTGGGTTACGGATACGAATGTGTGGGGTAGTAACTCTGGTGTTGTTGAGTTCCTTTTTAGTGTTTGCTCAAAATTCCTTTTTTGAAAAAAACCGTTCCGTTAGTAAAGAAGTGAAAGCCCATTTTTCCGAATTGGTTTCCGAATATGTTTTCCTGAGGCTGGATCGGACTGCTTTGGACCTGCTGCTGACCCAGAACCAACCGCGTCTCCGCCTGGAGCTTCCCCTTCCCGATGAACGAATTCTATCCCTTCAGTTATCCCAATTTGAAGTGTTATCTCCTACCGCCAGTATTGTACGCGGTACAGAGGAGGGGGATAAACCGGTGGATATCCGTTTTATTGCTTTTAAGGGGGAAGTAAAGGACATGGAGAAAACGCTGGCCGTGGTGACATTTTCCTCCACCGGAATCTATGGTTGGATATCGACCCCGAATGAGGATTACGTAATAGCGTCCCTGGCAAATAGAAAAGGGTTTACAGATGAGGATTATATTTTGTATCCGGTTAGCAAGATGAAGGTTACGGAAGATATGTTTTGCCTTACCGAAGCCATGGAGGTTCCGGATCGGGTTCGGGAATTAATGGCCACCCTGACTCCCCGATCCGTGTCTCCTTTGACTTCGGATTTGCTGGAATTGGAAATGGCTCTGGAATCCGATTATGAGACCTATCAGGAGTTTGGTAGTGTGGAAGCAGCCACCAGTTACCTCCTCTCTTTGATGGCCACCGTGTCGGCGGTTTATATTCGCGACCTGAATGTAAAGTTAACCATCGTCTATAGTCGAGTCTGGGATACACCCGCTGATCCCTATACTGGAAACGATTCAGGAACCCTATTAACTCAATTTCGAAATTACTGGAATGCCAACATGCGATTTGTTAATCGGGATTTAGCTCATTATATCTCCACTCGCCCCGGTGGTCTGGGTGGGATTGCCTGGGTGGATGTGTTATGCTCCAATCCTATCAACGGCTATGGCTATGCTTTTAGTAATACCAATGGCGAGTTTTCCGATTTACCCACATATTCCTGGGATGTGGATGTGGTCTCCCATGAGACCGGACATAATTTTGGTTCTCCCCATACCCACAATTGCTCCTGGAATCCCCCCATTGATACCTGCTGGGTGTCCGATGAAAATGATAATTGTGTGAATCCGCCTCCCATCCCCAGGGTGGGAACCATCATGAGTTATTGTCACCTGACAGGCTCGAAGGTTCTCCAATTTCACCCCCTGGTAATTGCTTTGATTCGGAGCGAGGCGGAACTGGCTCCCTGTGTTGAACCTTCCCCGGAAACCATGTTACTGGTAACCCCAAAAGGTGGGGAACACTATTTTAGTTTTCAGAATGTTTCCATCATCTGGGGCTCCAGTGGCGCGAATACCGTGGATATCCAATACTCCCCGGATAGTGGCGCCACCTGGATAGATATTGCCACCGGTATCAATGCCGAGGATAGAGAATTCGTTTGGATGGTGCCCTATATTTCCCAAACTTCCGATGCGCTGTTGCGTATCTTCCATAGTGATGACCCTTCCCAGGCAGATACCACCGATTTTACCTTTACCATTACCCCCATGTTGTTTACCTTTGAACTTCTGGAACCGCCACATCTCAGTACGGTTGAAGTTGCGCCCGGGGATAATTCTCCGATAGATTTTATCTGGAGCAGTGCCGGAAGCTTACCGGAAATTCATTACGAGGTTACCCTCAGCTATTTAGCCCATACATTGACTCTTTCCTCCAATTCCAATGGTCAGGATACAGTATTGACTCTGACGGCTCAATATCTGGATTCCTTGCTGGATGCCTGGGGAGCCTGGAATGGAAATGATTCGGTACGGGTGAGATGGTTTAGCACTGCTTACCTCAACAATAGTAACCAGCGCTCCAGCAATTTACATTTCCTCTTTGCTAAACGAATGCTAACCACCATTGAAGCGCCAGGAGATCAGAACATACCAACCGATTTTGCTCTGAAGCAGAATTATCCCAACCCTTTCAACCCCGGCACCACAATCTTCTTCGACCTCCCTCACGCAACACGCATCACGCTTCACGTTTTCGATGTCAACGGGCGTCAGGTGCGTACCCTGGCAGAGGGAGAATTTGCCGCCGGCAGCCATCAGATGGTGTGGGATGGCAGAGACGACAACGGCGTACCGGTAGCTTCCGGGGTGTATTTATACCGCCTGACCACAGGGAGCGGCTTTGTTGCCACCCGGAAGATGATTCTATTACGCTGATATAGCAC
>RFIL01000422.1 GCA_003695285.1 Calditrichota bacterium | reverse complement strand
GATTGAATATACGGAGCAATTTTAGCGGCTGCTTCCTTGCTACCCAGTTTGATAAAATAATGAGATGCAGCATCTCGAACACCCCGATTGTCATCTGCCAGCAATTTCACCGCTTCATCCATATATTCGTGAGCATTTTCCAGGGCAATAATGCTCTCAAGAGCCATCCGTCTTTCCTGTGGGTCATCACTCTGTAATTGTCGTTCCAGGAGTCCACTCATAGTTTTTAACATCCTTATTATCTTTAAGCTTCTACTTTGCCTTTGCCAGATGTAACATAGCTTAAACTCCTCTAAACAGGTCTGAACGTGTTCTTAATGATTCAAGGGAAATGCATGGAAGATGTGTGGAAGGAATAGCAAACCAAAAGCCGATGCATGAGCTTTTCCAACTTCCATGCTGTCATGACAAGACATCCCCTGTCTTTTTAAACTTCTGGCGTTATAATTTTCGACAGAGCAATGTTTTTCTTGAATATCAATATGGAAAGATTGGGGATTTCAAAATTGCGGAATCCCGAGACTATACAGGGTAGTTAGGAAAAAGCTCTTTTAAACTGCTACCAGCAGGAAGGAACTTGTTCCGGGGGGCTTGCCCGGATATTTTTGATGGTGAGATGCCGGAAAGGTTATTCTGGTGATTCCAGCAAATCACTATAAGGCTGTGAAACGGAGAGTGGCGGGTAAATCTGAGAGAAATGTTCCTGACGGGCAAAATATTCATATCCGCCTTCAATTTGTTGAAACTTCTCCCACAGTTCAATTTGGGAGGCATGGCAGCGGATGGCAGCCAATTTATAAGGAAAAAAATCTTGTGTTTGAATAATATGAGTAATTTCTCCATTTTCAAATGGAATAACGCTTCGATAGGGTTTGATCTTTTCAGCCTGAGAGGGTGACACGCCATAAAAAAATAGACGTGGGCGAGAATCCAGTTGTTTGACAGCTTCTCGAGTCCACTGTGCCACAGCAATATGGTCAGGGTGGCCGGAAATTCCTTTGTCATGAAAAGTGATTACGACAGTTGGTTTTAAAGCAAGCATTTCCGTTTTTACAATCCGGATACCTTCTTCAGCTGGGTAGTTTTCCAGTGCCTTGTCGGGGAGTGAATACATTCGTAAATATGCTAAATTCAATTCCTTAGCAGCACATTTTAACTCTTCGGTTCTCATTCGGGCTACTTCCTCCGGGGGAAGTGTTTTGCAAATGCCCATAGAGCCTGCTTCTCCACGGGTCAGTGTAATCAAACCTACTTTATATCCACCCCGGGCATATTTTGCCAGGGTGCCACCCGGACCGTATGCTTCATCGTCTGGATGAGCAAATATTGCTAAAATATCTATCTTCAATTCCTTCTCCTTTAATCCAGGAATGTACAAATCTCCGGTAAAGTTTTTTTGGTTATTTTCGGTACCCGGGCATCTTCCGCGGGATATCCAACCACCAACAATAAAAAGGGACGCTCATTAGAAGGACGTTCGAGTATTTCATTTAAAAAATTCATGGGGCTGGGAGTATGAGTTAAAGTTGCTAACCCTGCATGGTGTAATGCGGTAATTAGCATCCCTGTTGCGATACCGGTGGATTCCTGCACATAATAATTTTTTAATTTTTTCCCTTCCGGGGTGAGTTCATAGCTCTGAGCAAAGATGGCGATTAAATACGGGGCTTTTTCCAGAAATGGTTTATTGGCGTCGGTGCCTAATATGGCCAGAGCATCCAGCCATTCTTTAGGTGCCCGATGTTGATAAAATTCCCGTTCTTCTTTTTCGGCCGCTTCACGAATTTTTTTCTTAATCTCCGGGTTACTGATCACAACAAAATGCCAGGGTTGACGATTGGCGCCATTGGGAGCGGTTCCTGCTGCCCGGATACAATTTTCAATGACCTCCCTTGGCACTGGCTTGTCTGAAAAATCCCGCACAGTGCGCCTACGGCTCAACTCCAGATAAAAAGCTCTGGAGCGTGCAATCATCTCTTCCGGTGGAAAGGTGACAAAATGGGGTAAGGGGATAAATTTGGCTTTTGACATTTCTCGCACCCTTGAATTATGTTGCCTGACCATTAGTTGTCAAAACTCAGTGAAATAGTAAAGATAATCAACTTTCACGTTAATTCATATCATTTCCATTACAAATTTTAGGGAAAATCAGAACTGCAAATGGGGGAGCTACAGGGTGGCTTTCGAAACACCCTGTGGCTTATTGTAGATTTTGATCGAGGAAGGGTTAATACTGCACACCCAGCGTAAAATAGTATCGTTGATCCCGTAAGGGTAAACCTGCCAGTTGGTAGGTGTCATCCAATAAGTTTTGCAAGCTTGCATTTACAATAAGCTTAATGTTTTTTACATCAAAGGCTTTGCTGAAATATAGATTGATGTTAGTGTTTTCGGGAATCGTTTGCTGGGAAAAACCACCATCGGGATTACGTATTTGAGCAACCTGTTTTCCTTCCTTGAAGGCAAATAACTGCAGCGAATAGCCGGCCTGGTCGATCATCACATTGAGGATGTATTTATAGTTTGAACGCAGAGAAAAAATGGCCGGATTGGAAAAATAATAGCGAGAGGCACCAAACTCCAGAGTCATTTTTTTTCTGAAAAAATAGATAGATTGTTTGGTTTCAATACCTTCCATACTGGCACTGGGTACCACATCATAAACGGCAATTGGTGTTCCCGGGAGAAAATAACTACGGACTTTGTTGGTGTAGGAGTTTCGAAAGGCATTGGCGTTAAATTCCCACCCATAGATTCCCGGAGCCCGGGGAAAGGCTCTGGTGTATTGAAATCCGATTTCCATGCTTAAATTCTTCTCCGGAAGTAGTTCTGTGGTGCCACTTTCCGGTGAGAGAATTTTGCGAGTACTGATTTGTTGGAGTAGGGTTGGAAATTTAACATTGGTTCCAATGTTAAAAAAAGCATTATAAGCTGAACGTCCGGTATTTCCCGAAATATAGGTTGCAAATTTATAGGAAGTTTCTTCCCAGGTATTTTTAGGAACTATCCCTTGAAAATTGGCCAGCGCCAATTTTGAGGTATTTTCCAGTCGCGGTTGGGCCTGAAAATCAACCACCTTATCATAGCGACTGCTTAAATTAAACTGAAAATGCCTTAGCAAGCTAAGTTGCTGAGGAGGTATGAATTTCGCGATCCCCACCAGGCCATAATGCCTTCTTTCTAATCTGGCTTCTTCCAGAGAGGGGGCTTCTTTACCCAGAGGAGTTCGCACATCAGTAAAATTTAAGCGAAAATTTTGAACTTGATATCCCCCCAGGAATTCCAAATGGTTGAATTTGAACCCCTTCTGGACTTGTAAATGCCAGGAATCGTCTGAGATGGAGCGGTTCAAATTTCCTGGACGGGTTGGAGAATCAAAAAAACGCAACGTCTGGTTTTCGTCCAACCATTGATAGGCCCCGGTGATCGTTAGGTTCCGTAATTCCCCCATGTGCCCGGTAAATCTGGCACTGATCATATTGTTGGCATTGTTGACGGACTCATCAACCCGATGGTTTTGATAATCTAAGAGGGAACGCACATACAGAATTCCAAGAGAAGTAATCGGTTGTCCCTGGGGCGTCTCAGAGAAATTATACGCCAGACTGGCCGTATGATGCTCGGATGAGTTTTCCAACCGCCTAAATCCGGGAGGTTCTTCCGGATAATCTCTCTGCCAGTTATTTAATTTTAGATTATATGCAGCGTGGAAACGATTAAAGTTTCGATAAAGATTTAAGCGTTTAATATCGGTCTGGTAGGTTCCTAATTGTTGTTGAAAACGAATATTATAATCTTGTTGTGCTTTGGGAACGACATTGATAACACCTGAAAATGCCTCAGGTCCGTATAAAGCAGTGTTACTACCTTTGATAACCTCAAAACGAGATACATCTGCCAGATCGATTAAGGAGATATCGTAAATATTATCCAGCGGACTGTTCATCTCAATACCGTTATAAAGGACCATCACCTCATCCGGATTCCCCCCCCGTATGGAAACGGTCTTCTTTCCGCTGATATCTTCGTCAACCTGGATGCTATGATCACTTAATAGGAGATCCCCGGCATCCAGAAACCCTCTCAGGTCAAATATTCGGGCATCAATGACAGATACCGTCTGGGGTAAATCTGAGGCAATCTCCAGCTGGTCTTCTATTGGTTGCACTGTCACTGGAGGGATTGGTATCACCCGTTCCTGTAAGTAAATTGTTTTTCGAGTTAGCACGTCTTCAATGCTTAATTGAAGGGTGTCATAGGCAACATGCTGAAAAGTTACCAGCATCTCCGGTTCCGGCTTTACAACCGTAAACTGAAAATACCCGGTAGGATTGGTATAGGTTTGGACATCCAGTTCTTCAATGGTGATGGTCACCCCCGGTATTTCCCTATGAGTGTTCGCATCTTTGATTTTACCCTCAATGACTAATGTTTGAGGCAAAATGGCAACAGGCAGGATTAGGAGCAATGTTAGAAAAATGATTCGCATAGTTTGTTTATTCGGCCACCATTGAAAAGAAAAAATGACTCGATTCAAAGAATTATGATACTGATTCATCCGATACCCTCTCAGTTACTCCTGTTTTTTCACAAAAGGAACAGGAAATCCTCCCGTACTAACCCTGATGCCCGAAACTGGTTTTATGGATGGATTTAATACTTTCAGAATTATCGATCCGTTATCGAGAATCTTGATGCCTGTCCGGGTAATCCGTATTACTGTTCTCAAATATAACATCTGCTAAAATACAGATTTAGTATGAAACAAAAATGATACCAGAAAAACAGTAAAAGGTTTGTTTAATTTTTAAAAAACAAATTGTTATCTCATTATTCCATTTTGCCGGTAGCAAAATGACTTATCACTTTTTACCCGGTAAAATCGGAAAAGTTTTTCCTATTTGAATTTTTAACAAGAAAAAATCGGATAATCCCCTGCAAAGTGTTTTACGGTAGATTCAACCACAGAGAATTTTGGGAATTATGTAGAAGACACAATTATTCTTTGAAATCTGATTGTCCCAGGATGAAATTCTGCACTCTTAATGCTTGTGGATTAACCAGGCACAAAAAAGGATAGCAATGCCCAAAAGGGAAGCTGCTGAAATATTGCTCTACTCAGGATTGGTGTTTAGATTTTTTGGCTGCCATTCTCATTTTCTCAAAATCCTCAAGATGTTCCACCACTTTTCCAATTCCTTTGCCAAGCCAGGCTCCGCCATCAATAGTCAAGCATTCACCAGTTATATAATCTGCATAAGGGGAGGAAAGGAATAAAATAGCCCGGGCAACTTCTTCCGGGGTGGCAAAACGGCCGGCAGGAATTTCCCGGGTAATGGCCTGTTGCATTTCTTGGGTTGGCCACAATCTCTGGCGAGCTCCTTCCGTATCAAATGGGCCCGGTGCCACAGCATTGACACGTATTCCATATCGTGCCCACTCTACAGCGAGGGTTCGGGTCATGGCCAGCACTCCTGCTTTGGCACAGGCACTATGGATGGTTCCCGGGCCTCCCGTCCAGGCATATGTTGCCAGGATATTGATGATTTGACCTCCATGATTGGATTCGATCATCCAGTTTCCGATAATCTGAGAACAATAGAAACTTCCATTCAGAACAATATCGATGACAGATTTCCAGCCTTTTAAGGGAAGCTTCTCGGCTGGGTAAATAAAGTTGCCCGCAGCATTGTTTACCAGAATATCAATCCGCCCCCACTGTTCTATGATGGAATCCTTCATTTCTTCAATAGATTTCGGTTCGCGAACATCAACTTGATAAGTTAATACTTCTCCTCCCAGGGATTGAATCTCCTCTTTCCCTGCTGCCAGATGGTCCGGATTTCGGCTACAAATCACCACTCGTGCACCCTGTAGCACATACTGTTTGGCAATCTCTTTTCCCAACCCGGTGCCACCACCGGTTATCACCGCCACCTGGTTTTGCAAACATTTTTCACTAAACATAGATTTCTCCTGTGATTATTTGTTAACGATATATTAAAATCATGGAATCCATTGAATTTGGTAATATTGCCGTCATAGAGAATTCGAGTTTTAGTGTGCACTTCACAAACCAGCAACGCTTAGCACAACGACCTTCCACCCGGGGATGGAAGCAAATCTATTCGTTTCCCATGAGGAGGGATAATAACTTCACTGTCAGGGAGCATTTTTTGAGTTTCTTCCAGCATCCATTTTAACGCGGGAGCATCGCCATGAACGTATATCACCTTTTTGGGTTTCATCTTTTTCACCATGGCCAGTAATTCACGACGATGGGAATGTGCCGAAAAATGAAAAATTTCTACCGCACAGGCGATGCGCTCCACCTGAAGAAGTTGGGTAAGGGCTTCGATACGTTGCTCACGGAATAATCCAGCGGGAGTTTCTGGATCGGCATACCCTACGAAAAAGATAGCGTTCCGGGGACTGCTGACCAGTTCTCGGGCATATTCAAAGGATGGGCTTCCCTGATACATCATTCCTGAAGTGGAAATCAAAATAGCCGGTCCTTGAATTTTTTTGGAAAGATCCCAGCGATCAAAAACCATAGAACGAATGGTGCCATGATTGTATTCGGGATAAACCTTGTGTAAAAGGCGGTCATATATCTGATTGATACGTAACCCCAACCCCCCGAGATAGACGGGAACAACGGGGATCTGGTTTTTTAAACGAAGTTGATGGATGAGCATGATCATTTCCTGGGTTCTTCCCAGGGCAAAGACCGGTAACAGAACAATTCCACCCCATTGTAAATGCTGGGATAATCGTTTGGCAAATCGCCTGATCTCGGTTTTGCGGTGGATAGATTCTGCTATCGGGTCCGCCCCATAGGTAGCTTCGCTGATCAAAATATCAATGGGTGGTTCCGGATAGCGGGCACCTTTTAAAATAAACTGAGAGGATTTGCGGGTATTACCGGTGTAAAAAATTCTTTTTCCCTTCCATTCAATCAGAATGCCAGCTGAACCCAGAATATGGCCAGCGTCGTAAAAGGTAAAACGAAGTTGACTTTCCTCTTTCCCATGGAGTGGAAAGGGTTTTAGATAATCGAATGTTTGGTAGAGATAGTGGATAGTGTCCAGAAACGTTTCATCATAAAGTTGAGTGGCATTAGAATTCCCCAACCTTCTCTGTAATTGCAGGGCATGAAACAACATTTTTTCAGTCAATTCCATGGTTGCGGGTGTCATATAAACCCGCGCTTGGGAAAAGTTTTGAATGGCCACCGGCAGGCTTCCAATATGATCAAAATGGGCATGAGTAATGATGATCGCATCCACGGGATCTGATTTAATTAAATCAAATTCTGGCATCCCCTCTGATGGAGGAAGGTGAGGGTCTAAGCCGGAATCTAATAAGATTCCCCAGCGGTCAAATTTCAGATAATGGGCAGAAGCCCCAATTCCTTCAACGGCTCCCAGTGCACAGTACTGTATCCCGGAAAGTGTTTTCATAATTACAAATTTATGTTGAAAGTGGGCATTTATCAATGTACTATTCAATAGAGACAGATCAACTTTCAGGAGGCCAAAATGCTTACACAAGCCAAAATCACCATTTTATCTGAAAATCGCGTAGAAAATCCCTCTTTAATTGCAGAGCAGGGACTGTCTATCCATGTAGCCACTCCTGAGGGTAATTGGTTATTTGATACCGGTACCAGAGATGCATTTTTACAGAATGCCGAGCATTTGAATATCGATTTATCCAGGGTGGAAAAAATTATGTTCAGTCATGGGCACTACGACCATACCGGTGG
>RFIL01000421.1 GCA_003695285.1 Calditrichota bacterium | reverse complement strand
TCTTTACGCTATTTTAATGTATTTGGTCCCCGCCAGAATCCGGATTCACAATATTCAGCAGTTATCCCAAAATTTATCAAAGCCATGTTAAATGACCAATCACCGGTAATCTATGGTGATGGCGAACAAAGTAGAGATTTTACCTACGTACAAAATACTATTGAGGCAAACATTCTGGCAACCGAGGCGGACTGCCCACCAGGAATCGTGGTTAATTGCGCGGTTCATCAACGGACCACTCTAAATGAATTGGTGGAAAAAATTAATCAAATACTGGGGAAAAATATTAAACCCCAATATACAGATCCCCGTCCGGGAGATATCAAACATTCCTTCGCCGACATAGAACGATTGAAAAAATATTTGGGTTATGAACCAAAAGTCTATTTTGAAGAAGGACTCAAACGTACAATTGAATGGTATCAACAGGTTTTGCAACCTCAACCGGTTTAATCATCACCAAAACGAAACCCGAAACAAAGGAATAGTAAAATGGAACGAAAAGCAACCAATATTCACTGGCATGAAGGAGATATCACCAAAACCGACCGTGAACGCTTGCACAATCACAAAGGGGTATGCATCTGGTTTACCGGGCTTTCCGGTAGCGGAAAATCCACCCTGGCTGTGGAAGCTCAGAATATTCTGTATGAAATGGGCGCCCATACTTACATTCTGGACGGTGATAATATTCGCCATGGACTGAATAAGGATCTGGGATTTTCTCCGGAAGATCGGAAAGAAAATATCCGTCGCATAGGAGAGGTTGCCAAATTATTTGTAGATGCCGGCATCATCGTGATGACCGCTTTCATTTCTCCTTATCGCGAAGATCGAGATGCCGTGCGAAAGCTGCTAGCCGAGGGAGATTTTATTGAAGTGTATGTGCAATGTGATCTGGAAGTATGTGAACAACGGGACCCCAAAGGTTTGTATAAAAAAGCCCGGGCTGGAGAAATTCCAGAATTCACCGGTATCTCTGCACCATATGAAGAACCCACGAATCCCGAACTAATTATCGATACCGCTCAAAACACCGATGCTAAAGCAAACGCCCGCAAAGTTGTGGATTATCTGTTAGAGCATGGATATCTAAACATTAACAAGAATGAGAAAGCAAATTTCTCTTAATGGGTTATAAACTTCCCCAGAGTAAAATTGTCATTCATGGTTGATTTGCATACACATAGCCAGGCTTCCGATGGGAGCTTAACCCCCTCTGAGTTGGTAAAAAAGGCCGCTGATATCGGATTAACAGCTATAGCCCTGACCGATCATGATACTGTCTCAGGATTGGAAGAATTTATATCTCAAGGGAAGAAGCTGGGGCTCACTACCGTGTCGGGTGTGGAGTTAAGCATCGATAGCAAACTTCCGGAAAAGGGACACCTTCACATGTTAGGATTGTTCATTGACATGAGAAGTGCTCATCTGACAAGCACTCTGGAATTTCTGGTTCATGAGCGGAAACGACGAGCAGAAAAAATTATAAAGATCTTAAATAAACTCGGTATTCCCATAACTCTGGATGAACTCCATACTCTGGTGGGGGAGAGTACTATCGGAAGGCCTCACATTGCTCAACTCCTGATTAAATACAACCTTGTTTCTTCAATTCAGGAAGCGTTCGATAAATATTTAGGTGAAGGTCAGCCGGCTTACGTTCCCAAAGTTAAATTAAGCGAAGAAGATGCTATTGCCCTTATACACAGGGCGGGTGGTATAGCCATTCTGGCTCATCCCCATTTTATGAATTTTCAACGCTGGGAAGATTTGAAAGCCAAGATTTTAGAGCTATCAAACCTGGGATTGGATGGTGTAGAGGTATTTTATCCGGGAATGCCCCAAGAATTGCAGGAAAAGCTCACTCAACTTGCTTCAGAGATCGGTCTGGTCATTTCCGGTGGTACTGATTTCCATGGTGCTTCCAAACCCGAAACAAAATTAGGTTTTGGAACATCAGACCATTTTGAAGTGCCTGATGAAGTATTTTATCAATTACGGGATTTTCATCAACAGCAAATTCAAAAACGACAATAAGTTTCAACTTGCAGCAAACAAAATATTAACCAAAAAGGAAGGAGGTTCAGAGTGATTGACCCTCATGGTGGTACACTGATAAACCGATATGTTGAAGGTAACGAAAGAGAACAGTTATTAGAAAAAGCGCAGTCCCTGCCTTCTCTTCAACTGGATGATAAGAATATTTCCGATCTGGAAATGATCGCCAGCGGGGCAATGAGCCCTCTGACCGGTTTTATGACCCGTAAGGATTATGAATCGGTGGTGGAATCGATGCGATTATCCAGTGGGCTGGTATGGAGTATTCCGATCACCCTCGCTATTAATGAAGAGATCAAAAATTCCCTACAATCAGCTCAGGAAATTGCTTTGAAGGATGACAGGGGACAGGTATTAGCGATCTTACAGGTAGAAGATATTTATAGCTATGATAAAGAACGGGAAGCAGAGAAGGTCTTCCGCACCACTGATGAAAACCATCCCGGTGTAGCATATGTATATTCCCAGGGTGACTATCTGATTGGTGGAGCTATTTTGATGCTCAACCGTCCTGCTCATGAAGATTTCCTCGATTACCGGCTGGAACCGGCTGACACGCGCGCTGCATTTCAGAAACGAGGATGGAATACGGTAGTAGCCTTTCAAACTCGGAATCCGATTCATCGTGCTCATGAATATCTTCAGAAATGTGCCTTAGAAATTGTCGATGGACTCCTTATTCATCCCTTAGTGGGCAGAACGAAATCTGACGACATCCCTGCTGAAGTAAGGATGCAAAGCTATCTGGAACTTTTAAAACATTATTATCCCAAGGATAGATATATGCTTTCCGTTTTCCCGGCCGCCATGCGGTATGCCGGTCCACGGGAAGCAATCTTTCATGCCCTGGTCAGGAAAAATTATGGATGTACGCATATTATCATCGGGCGTGACCATGCCGGTGTGGGGAACTATTATGGCACATACGATGCTCAACACATCTTCAACGAATTCTCTCGAGAAGAATTAGATATCACCCCGCTCTTCTTTGAACATGCATTTTATTGTACAACCTGTGGTAATATGGCCAGTGCCAAAACCTGCCCACATGACAGCAGTTCGCACGTATTCCTGAGCGGAACAAAGGTGCGAGAAATGCTGCGTCGGGGAGAATTGCCACCCAAAGAATTTACTCGACCGGAAGTGGCTAAAATTCTGATGGAAGCCATGAAAGATAGAACCTAAATATTCACCTAATACAGGTTCGTAGATTCTACTGGCGATGGTGAGCTTGAATGTTACCATCGCCAGTATTTGATTTTAATTTGTAGGGTTAACATTTCGATTCCGTATAAATAGATAATATAGGAAACACTGATAGCAATCACAGGAATCAGGTAACCATCCAGCATGATAGAACACTTTGACCTCTGGTATACCGCTTTTTTGCTCATTCTGATGAGCGTTTTTCTGGTCAAAGAATGGGTAGAAATTGAACTGGCCATTTTTTCTACCCTTTTGTTATTGGTTGTTGGTAGGGTTATCACGATCCATGAAGCTTTCTCCGGCTTTTCCAATGAGGGGATGCTAACAATTGCCATGCTTTTTGTTATGGCCGGGGCGCTAAACAATTCCGGTATTCTCACCCAGATTACCGCTTTATTATTCGGTTCCAACAATACTTCTACCACCCGCAAACTGTTACGAATTTTGTTTCCGGTGTCTGCAATATCGGCTTTTATGAACAACACACCAGTGGTCGCCATGCTCATTCCGGCGATTCGCTCCTGGGCTAACAAAAACAATTATGCCCCATCCAAATTCCTAATTCCCATCTCGTACGCTGCCATCCTGGGGGGAATGTGTACTCTTATCGGCACCAGTACAACCCTAATTGTCCATGGGTTAATGATTGACTATGGATTAAAAGGGATGACGCTCTTTGAAATTTCCAAAGTCGGGATACCCCTGGCGGTCTTGGGGGTTCTATTTATTAGTTTTCTGGGACATCATCTTCTCCCGGAGAAAAAAGAACCGCTGGTTGAATTAGGGGAACAAACCCGTGAGTTTGTCATTGAGTTGAAAGTCACCCCGGAATACGAAAATGTTGGAAAGACCATCGAAGGAGCAGGATTAAGACATCTCAAAGGACTCTTTCTGTTCCAGATAGAACGGGATGGTAATATTATCGCCCCTGCCGGACCCGATGAACGAATCCAGGTGGGTGATAGACTTTTCTTCACCGGAGTTCCCAAAACCATTCTGGAATTGCAAAAAACCCCCGGATTGCAGCTAACTAAAGATTCCCATTTTGATTTAAAACAATATGATTCTTCGAAAATCAAAACCTTTGAATGTGTTATCTCTCCCGGTTCTCCGTTAGTCGGTAAGACAGTACGTGAAAGTAATTTTCGTGGAAAATATGAGGCTGTAATTATCGCGATTCATCGCCATGGTGAGCGGGTTCAACAGAAGGTTGGGGACATTGTGTTAAAAGCAGGGGATACCCTGTTGGTGCTGGCAGATAAGACCTTTCGGAGCCGCTGGTATCACTCCAATGATTTTTATTTAATAGCAGGTGCGGAGACGGTTCCCTCCAAACCGAAATGGCAGGCTTATCTTTCCCTTATTACCTTTATCACTGTGATTCTGTTTACCGTATTAAAAATCCTACCCTTATTAGCTGCAGTGGGGTTAGGTGTAGTGGTTCTAATTGCCACTCGTACCATCACCCCCACGGAAGTGCGGGCTGCAGTGGATTGGCGGGTGCTTATTATTATCGCCATGAGTTTAGGCATCGCACATGCGGTTGATAAATCCGGTCTGGCGGCTGAGTTTGCTAATGTATTGGTACAATTGAGCAGCAATGTTGGAAGCCTGGGGGCGTTGATCGGAATTTATCTGGTAACCAGTGTTTACACCATTATTATCACCAGCAATGCCACGGCTGCCCTTTTGTTTCCGGTGGCTTATTCCACAGCGAAAGCCATTAACGGAGATCCTCATGCATTTGCCATCACGGTTGTTATCGCAGCAGCAGCCAGTTTTGCTACCCCCATTAGTTATCAAACCAATTTGATGGTTTATGGAGCCGGGGGGTACCGCTTCAGTGATTTTCTTAAAATCGGCATCCCTCTCCAGATTCTTACCGGTGTATTTGCCATTGGGCTGATTTATTATTTTTACCTATAAACGGGACATTCCCGATAACACGGGGGGTGAGGTATCACCGAAATTTTGCATTAAAAAAGCCGGTGAAAGTCTCCACCGGCTTTTTTTTATATTCTGGTGTGTTGAATTAGTGTTCAGCCCTGGTTGCACTTCCTAAAATTTCATCCACCAGCTTATTGGCATCATACAACTTACGCAAAGCTTCAATAATATATGCACTATGTACGGCAACCGCTCTGTTGGTTTTTTCATTGTATATAAACCGTCCTACCAGACTTTCAATATTCCCATCAAAAATCAACCCTACAATTTCGGCATCTTTGTTGATGACTGGTGAACCGGAATTGCCACCAATGATATCGCAAGTGGAAACAAAATTAACCGGAGTGGATAAATCAAGGTCTTTCTGATGGTTCCAAAATCGTTCAGGTAACCAGAAATCTTTTTTCTGGTCAAAGCTTAAAGCGCGATCATACAACCCATATAGGGTCGTTTTATAGGGTGCTTCTGTTCCATTCATCGGATACCCTTTTACAGTTCCATAGGCCAAACGCAGGGTAAAGGTCGCATCGGGATAGGCACTCTTACCATAAACGGCGAAACGAGCTTTGGCAATTTTCTCATTGGCGATGGTTAGTTTCCCTTCGATGTTTTCTTTATACCAATCTCTTTCTTCGCGCAAAATTGGATCAATCTTTCGCATCAGCACAATTAAGGGGTCTTGTGACTTTTGAACGGCCTTCTTTCCCCCTTCCAATAATTTTTTCCGATAGTCAACGTCATCCAGTTTAGTCTTTTCAATCAACTCCTTAGCTACTTCTTCCGGGGATTTCCCCTTTAAGACCATTTTGACAAATGGGTCATCCTTGCCAAGATATTCCAGGGACATTGCCAGACCACCGGCCAGATTAGCCTTTTCCAGCCCCTTATAAATGGGAGCCGGAGAGAGTAAGTAAAATTTACGCTCTTCCAGCTGGGAGTCATGATAACCATCCAGGCGTTCACCATCCGGTTTTTCTATTTCTTCGGTGTAACGAACAATCTGAAGTGCCAGGCTCGCCAACCGGGAGCCAATAATTCGACGGAAGAAATTCGGTTTTACCCGATTTTTATATTGATCGATTAACTTGGAGATGGTTTCCCATGCATCACCATAAGCCGCTTCCCAGTCAGGATTGGACTTTATTTTTGTCCGAAGCTCATCTTCCAGTGCCTGACGGGTGGCAATAATATCCTCATTTAAGAGGCCCTTATATTCCCCGCTGAGGGCTTTCTGGGCATTCTTCAATCCAAAGATCTGAATTAAAGCCTGTCGTTCCTGCTCAGGTCCCTGTTTGGCATATTCTTCTAATATAGCAATGCGACGATTAATGTAATCCAGGATTAAAGGATAGTAATAATCTCGCTGAAATTTAATCTGAGCCATGGTATAGAGTCGATTCGTGGAGCCAGGATTACCAGAAACAAACACTAATTCGTTCTCCCCTGCTCCTTTCGAATTCCATGTAAAATAATGCTTAATTTGAGCGGGTTTATCATCTTCATAAACCCTGAAAAAGGCCACATCAAGATCGTAGCGAGGGTAGGTAAAATTATCCAGGTCTCCGCCAAAGTAGGCAGCCTGTCTTTCCGGAGCAAAAACCAATCGAACATCGGTATACTTTTTATAGCGATAAAGCCAGTACTCACCACCATGATACAGTTCCACAACATTGGAACGTAACCCGGTTTTTTCCAGGCTTTCTTTTTCAATTTTGGCGATTTCCGCTTCCCGGGCTTTCAGAGCTTCTTCCTCACTCATGCCTTCCTTAGCCGCGGCCAACACCCGATCGGTAACATTTTCCATTTCTACAAGTACATTTAATTCCAGATCGGGGCATTTTAATTCCTCTTCATAACTCCTGGCGTAAAAACCGGTATTTACCAGATCCTTTTCCGGGGTAGATAATTTTTGTAACTGTCCTACGGCAACATGATGGTTGGTCATAACTAATCCATTGGGACTTACAAAGGATCCGGAACCCCCATCCATAAAACGAACACTGGATAACCGAACATGATCCAGCCATTCCTGAGTGGGCACAAATCCATATTTTTCTTTTAACTGTTTAACCGGTGGATTATCAAAGGTCCACATACCCTCATCAGGAGTATGGGCATACAGGTAAGTAGCAAATATTAAAAATAGCGATAAGACTCCAAAAAATTTAAAGCGCATCAAATCCTTAAGTTTTTGCATAGCTTCCTCCGTCTGTTAACGTTATAATGACTTAATATACCCTATACGTTCAAACAACAATAAATTGTTGCATGAATTCCAGAAAAATCAAATAGATTCAAATTTAGCATATTTTGATGTTAAAGATGAGTACTTTTAAAGATTCCATTGAGTAAACCGGAAACTTTGACAAGGAGTGACAGTATTAGAAACTATTCAAAGATAAAAAAACATGTGGTAAACTTTTTACTAAAGATACAAATG